>CAZDNY010000039.1:8837-12505 GCA_964506885.1 uncultured Hyphomicrobiaceae bacterium
CACGATCGCCAGATATTCGCCTTACCTGCGTTGGCACACCGACGCGGCTGTTCGACGAAGATCGACAACCTTTCGCGATGACGCGCGATCCGCACACACCCCCTGCCCCTCTCAGGTGAACGAGTGCAGCCGGCAATCGTTCCGCAGGAGCCCCTGCAACGGAACTCTTGCGACATCACGTTTTCCAGCCATTCGAGGAACGCTTGCGCGGCGCAACGGTTTTCCCTGAACCAAGGCGGTTGTCCCCGCGCCAATTGGTGACGATCTATCCCCGATGCGGAGCATTCAAATGACACAAAGAGCAATGGCAATCGTGGACGGTCCCGACAAACCCGCACTGCAATGGGCGATCGCCTATCCCGATCGCAATCAGGTTCACTTTCGCACGCGCAGTGACGACTCATTCGACGCCAAAATTCTGCGCATCGACGAATTGTCGGACGGAATGAGTTTCACCCTGCAGGGCATCTTGACCACCGGACGCAACAAAGGACGGCGTATCTCTGGCGTTTACAGCGTTGCCACCCGGACAGGTTCTCTGACACTGGACAAACCTTTCGAATAACCGCGGACGGTCTGTTCATCGCTTTGCCAAAGCGAGGATGTGATTTCAGGCCCAAGTCAATGGAGGTCTTTCCGATGAACACAATCATCCCGAACCTCATCGGTCTCTTTCTTCTCTCACTTCCTGCTACTGCCGCTGCCCAGGAGAAAACGGGAGTTCTAAGGCAGGCGGGAGCTCTGCATTGTCTGGCGACTTTGGCCGACGACGGTCCGCCCGAAACGACTGATCTGCAGTGTCAACTTCGCCTCACGGACGGCGAACTCACCACGCGTCATTATGAGGGCGAGATCGTCGGATCTGGCCTCTGGTTGGTCAACCCGGGCCCAGTCCGTCTCGTCTGGCAGGTACTGGCACCGACTGATGACATCGACCCCGATGCTCTCGAAGGTGACTATGATATCGCTACGCGGCACGATTACGATCTGGCCGAGACTGACAAGAACGCTTTGTTCGGTGGCGATGCCGATTCGATCGCCCTGCGCCTGCTGGCCCCGGCCGTGGATGGGATCAACCCCTCCACATTGCTGACATTGCAGACCGCGTCTGCTCCCCCCGACGGCGGCGAGGATCAACTCGACGGCGGTGGATAGCAACGACGACGACACGAATGTGATGACGATTGCCATCCATCTATCGAGTGTCGCGATGCATACAATGTCGCGGCATCGTTAGCGGCCCCGATCTGCGTTTTTTGCGTTAGCGGTTGACCGATGGCGCGGACGTCTCGTTGGCGGTTGACCCCATCACACCGTTCAGCAGAAGGCGCGTAGCGAATGGAGACTGACGCCTACCGAACGGGGGCGCTCGCTTGCTGCAACCCCGCTCAATACCATGCAGCCAGTGCTGCAAGAACGACAATGCCCACGAGCCCACCGATGAAAACAGCTTTCCGCAGCGGCGTATTGAGAATGATCTCTCCCTGCCGGGCGTCCTGTTCCGAGATCCGCATGCGCTCCGTAGTCGGCGACGTGTGCATCCCCAACGATCCAGGCGGCGACTTCTCACCCGATTGCGATTGAGCGCGCGAATCCAAAGGCACGCGATCGGCTGATTCGACCCGATCTGACCGCTCATTCATGACTTACCTTGCTCTTTCTGAGTTGTCCTGCTCTTCTTGCCCGCCCTCTCGTCAGAGCTCTCGCCCATTTTCTCGGCCATGTCCTCCTTCAACTTCTCTTCCGGCATGTCAGCAATGTTTTCTTCGAACGCAGGGGTCGATTCTGATCGATCGCCTGAATGCGTTCCTTGACGCCCGTCTTGCGAGGGATTCTTACGCGTAGTCATTAGGAACCTCCTTTGACTAAGTTGATCCAAGTCCAACGTCTCCCAAGTTCGATCGTTCCTCAGTCACCTCGAACCCATGAGGACACGGGGCAAGAACCGGTCCGACCCGATCTTGCGCAGCAATGCACGCACACCTCTCCGAGCTGCCCGATCGCTAGAAACCTGAGGACCGCACAATCATTTCGTCACGGTCTTGATGACCCCGCAGGCCAATCGATCGCCCGCATCCCCAGACGGCTGGGAGGTGTAGTCATCGACACCCACGTGAACAATAAAGGCCGAGCCATCTTCGTCGAGCACGCTTGCAACGGTGCCCTTTTCCAAAGACAGATCGGGTGCGAAGAACTCGAGCGTGAGACGCCCACTCTGTGGAACGTGGATGTTCGGGAGGTCACCGGCATGAGAACCACCTTCGCTCAACGCGCCATGCTTATGGCCGTTTGGCGAGAAATGCCCGCCCGCAGCCTTGAAGTCGGGTGTGCAGCTGCCCGTCTCGTGAACGTGGAAGCCATGTGGGCCGGGCGGCAATCCATCGAGAACCACATTCAGCCAAACGCCCTGGCTGGCTGTCTGTCGCAGAGCAACACTGCCGACAATTTCACCGGCCTTGTCCTTGAGTTGGGCCTGTGCCGTTGTCGCGGCCTGCGCCGGAAAAGCCAAGATCGCGGCACTCGTCGCCGCTGCGATAAGTAACTTGATTTGCATTTCGCATTCTCCAAGTAATCTGAGCGCCCTGCCTCCGTCCCAACCGTTCTCTACGGACAAAACGTATCCTCGGCTGGTCCGTTCCCTCGCTCGCGATCCGACAGCACAGAGCAATGCGCACCGTCAGAAAGACGGCATAATTTCGCAGCAATGGATCTGCACACCCATTATGCGACGGCTGTGAGAAGACCGTCGTGAGAGACTGCGAACAATGACCGGTCGAAATCCGCTTGCGACACCACCCGCCTTGCGTCTGTCGGAACCATCCGCCCATGCGTGTGTTGCAATGATAACCGCGGATCGCAAAATCCAGCGGAGCGCATCGCGATGGGTGAGTTCTCGGAATTCACACAACTTGACCGGTCGGTTCCGCGAACACCTCGCCACAGCAGGAGCGTGGTGCCATCGCGACAAAGCCAATTTCCAGGTCTTCCGACGTACCCGCGACTTGCGGAATCGCGAGGATTGTTCAGCAGGAGAACCATCATGAAGGAGATCGATCGAAACACCGCGCAACGCATGCTCAAGTCGGAACAGAAGGTTCACCTCGTCGAAGTGCTGAACGAAAGTGAATTTGAAGAAGCGCACCTGCCCGGCGCCATCAATGTCCCGCTCGGCGATGACTTCGACCGGGCGGTCCAGGTTGCCGTTCCCAACAAATCCGATCCCGTAATCGTCTACTGCAAGAACACCGAATGTCAGGCATCCCCAAAAGCGGCGCGGCGCATGGACGAACTTGGTTATTCTAGAGTCTACGATTATGCGGCGGGAAAACAGGACTGGCGCAAGGCAGGACTGCCAATGGCGGGAAGCTCGAGCCAATAGCGAGATGCTTGCGAGCGATCCCCACCACAATCCTGCGCCCACGCCAAATCAGACAGGACAAGCCACAGGCAAGGCTATCCGATATGACCCTACCGCAGCCCATCGTCGTGTTTGGAGGCACTGGATTCCTCGGACGCCGCGTCGTGCAGGCGCTCTCTTCGCGTGGCGCGACCGTACGCATCGCGGTCAGGCACGCGTCCAGGGCCCGGAATGCAGCACGCCATCCGCAAATCACTGTAAGCACTGCCGACGTAACGGACCGGGTATCCGTCGAGCGTGCCGTCAGCGG
>CAZDNY010000040.1:0-12492 GCA_964506885.1 uncultured Hyphomicrobiaceae bacterium
TCAGGCGCGGCATTGAGCTGATCGAGAACCTCGCCGCCGCCCAGTCCGCGCAGTGTCACGCCCTTGTCTTGAGCGATGCCGGCGCCCGCAACAACGACCCCGGCCAAGAGCGACAGCGCAACGATGAGTGCATTGCGTCCAATCCATCCTGTCATCTTCTTTCTCCACAGGCGTTTGCGCGTGAGGCTCACGCGACCTTGTCCAACGGAACTGCGCGCGCCGAAGCCTTCTCCGGCGGCATTTGACGATCAATCGTGCGGTCGAACCGATGCGTGAAGACGAACACGCGCTCCGGACACACATCGATGCAACGCCCGCACGACGTGCAGTCAGGATCTGCGATGATCGGCGATTGATCGCTCTTCGCCTTGAGTGCTGGCGAAATCACATGCATCTCGGGACACACCGCATAACAATCCATGCAGTCGTCGCAGCGCTCCCTGCCGCGTGCACTCACGCGCACGACGCTCCTGGTGTTGAGCAGCCGATAGAAGGCTCCCACCGGACAGACGTGCCCGCACCAGCCGTTGCGCGCCACGAAGACGTCGAACAGGAAAATGAGCCCGACAAGCGACAGCCCCCACGACAGTCCGAACAGCAGATCGCGATAGACGATCGTGATCGGATTGATGAGTTCGAACGCGATTGTCCCAGTCACGGCCGATGCGATCAAAACACCGGCAAGGACCCAGTAGCGCGTCACCGGCTTCAGCGCCCAGCCCTTCTTGATGTCGAGCCTTCGCCGCGCCCAGGCAGCCAGATCCGTGACAGGATTGATCGGACACACCCACGAGCAATAAAGACGGCCACCAAGCAGCATGTAGCCAAGAAGAACGATCCCCGCCCCGATCAGCGCCAGCGTCTCGGGGATATGGCGCGCGGCAACACTCTGCAGCGCGATAAGCGGATCCGTCAGTGGCAGCACGTCGAGCGTCATCGAAGACGCCAGCGTCCCCTTTGCGATCCAAACGCCGAGCCAGGGCCCGCTCGCAAACAGAAGGAAAATGCCGAGCTGGAATAGGCGCCGCAGGATGAGCCAGCGATTGGCCACCCACAAGCCGTGCTCATGACGCGCCTCGGCGCCGGGATTGCGGTTGGCACTCATTGCGGCACCTTCGGAATTGTCGAGAGGGCCGGTGGCGCCGGCATCCGGTCCGGCAGATCGATGACGCCTGGAACGAGTTCACCGCCTTGCTTGCGCTTCTCTTCCCAGCCACGCCGGTAGTGCTTGTCCTGGGCGCCCTGCGCCAGAGCCACCGGCAGCACGCGGATCGCCGTTTCCTCGAGCACGCACGCCTTTTCGCACTTACCGCAACCCGTGCAGGCATCACCATGCACAACCGGTTCGAAGACCGCATGCTTGGCAGTGCGCGCATTGTGCGTCATCTGCAGGGTGATCGCCTTGTCGATGAGCGGGCACACGCGATAACACACGTCGCACCGCAAACCCTGCATGTTGAGGCATGTCTCCCGTCCCGTGAGCACCGCCTGCCCCATCCGCGCCTCGTCGATCTTGACCAGGCCGTGGTCGAGCGCCCCGGTCGGGCACGCCTTGACGCACGGGATGTGATCACACATCTCGCAGGGAACGGAGCGCGCGATGAAGTAGGGCGTGCCGATCGCAGGACCATCCCCCAACGCGGCCAGCTTCAGCGTATCGTAGGGACACGCGCGCACACACAAACCGCAGCGCACGCATGCCGACTGGAACGCACCTTCAGGCAGAGCGCCCGGCGGGCGCAGCGCTTGCGCCGGCAGCGACCGCGAAAGGGCACTCATCCCGCCAAGGAAAGCCGTGATGGCAGCGGCGCCTGCGCAGTAGGCGCCGATCTCCTTGAGCGCGCGGCGGCGCTTGGGATCGAACCCTTCTGTGGCATCCTTCTTGGTCGCTGCCACGGCCCAGTCACTCCTTCGTTGTGGACCCATGGCCTGGTCCGCCATGGGCTTGATCCGTTCGGACCGGCGCGGCGTCAGGCCGGCACCACCTTGCACGCGCACTTCTTGAAGTCGGTTTCCTTCGAGATCGGGCAGGTCGCGTCGAGCGTCAGCTTGTTGACGAGCTGCGATTCATCGAAGAACGGGATAAACACAAGCCCCTTGGGCACCTTGTTGCGTCCGCGTGTTTCGATGCGCGTCACCACTTCGCCCCGGCGCGTTACAACCTTCACGGTCTGGCCGCGATGCAGCTTTCTCGCTTCCGCATCGTCGGGATGCATGAACAGGACGGCATGCGTCACCGAGCGGTGCAGCTCCGGCACACGCCGCGTCATCGAGCCCGAATGCCAATGCTCCAGCACGCGCCCCGTCGACAGCCACAGGTCGAATTCCTTGTCCGGGCTCTCCGCGGCCGGTTCGAACGGACAGAAGATGATCGCCGCCTTGCCGTCGGGTTTGCCGTAGAACTTCACGTCCTCGCCGGCCTTCACGTAAGGATCGTAGCCCTCGCGGAAGCGCCACAGCGTCTCCTTCTCGCCGACCACCGGCCAGCGCAGTCCACGCGCCTTGTGATAGAGATCGAACGGCGCCAGATCATGTGCCTTGCCCCGGCCGAACCCGGCATATTCCTCGAACAACCCCTTCTGCACGTAGAAACCGAACGCCTTGCTTTCGTCGTTGTCGAAGCCCTCCGCAGTCTCAGACAGCGGGTACTTGTTGATCTCACCGTTGGCATAGAGCACTTCGAACAGCGTCTTGCCCTTGTACTCGGGTTTCTTGGCGATCAGCTCCTCCGGCCAGACCTCCTCGACCCTGAAGTGCTTGGCAAACTCCATCGTCTGCCACAGGTCGGAGCGCGCCTCACCCGGCGCCTTCACCTGCTGGCGCCAGAACTGTGTCCGACGCTCGGCGTTGCCGTAGGCGCCCTCCTTCTCCATCCACATCGCCGTGGGCAGGATGAGGTCGGCGGCGAGCGCCGTCACCGTCGGGTAGGGATCCGACACGACGATGAAGGTATCGGGGTTGCGGTAGCCCGGATAACCCTCTTCGTTCATGTTGGGCGCGGTCTGCATGTTGTTGGTGCATTGCACCCAGTAGGCGCGAAGCTTGGAATCCTTCAGCATCCGGTTCTGCAGTACGGCATGGTAGCCCGGCTTGTCGGGGATCGTGCCTTCCGGCAGCTTCCACAGCGCCTCGGCCTTTGCACGATGCTCCGGCTTCATCACCACCATGTCGGCCGGCAGGCGATGCGCGAAAGTGCCGACCTCGCGCGCTGTCCCGCACGCCGACGGCTGACCGGTGAGCGAGAACGGCCCGTTGCCCGGCTCCGAGATCTTGCCGACCAGCAGATGCACGTTGTAGACGAGGTTGTTCACCCACGTACCACGCGTGTGCTGGTTGAAGCCCATCGTCCAGTAGGACACGACCTTCTTGCTGGGATCGGCATAAAGCTCCGCCAGCCGTTGCAGGCGATCGGCCGGAACACCCGACAGCTTCGACGTGTACTCCAGCGTGTAGGTCGAGACAGCCTTGGCATAATCGTCGAACGAGATCGGGCTCATGCCGCCCGCCTTGCCGGAGTTCTCCTGATCCTTCTCGAGTTCGTGCGTCGGCCTCAGCCCATAGCCGATCTTCAGATTGGTCGTATGGAAAGTGACATGCTTGTCGACGAAGTCCTTGTTCACCTTGCCGGACGTGATGATGTGGTTGGCGATGTAGTTGAGGATCGCCAGATCCGTCTGCGGCGTGAAAATCATCGGATTGTCGGCGAGCTCGAAGCAACGATGCTCGAAGGTCGAGAGCACATGCACCTCGCAACCCTCGTGCGTCAGCCGCCGGTCGGTGAGCCGCGACCATAGGATCGGATGCATCTCCGCCATATTGGCGCCCCACAGCACGAACGCGTCGGCGTGCTCCAGGTCGTCATAGCAGCCCATCGGCTCGTCGATGCCGAACGTGCGCATGAACCCGGCGACCGCGGAGGCCATGCAGTGGCGCGCATTGGGATCGAGGTTGTTGGAGCGGAAGCCGGCCTTGTAGAGCTTGGCGGCGGCATAGCCTTCCCACACCGTCCACTGGCCAGACCCGAACATGCCGACCGCGGTCGGCCCGAATTCCTTCAGCGCGGCCTTCCACTTCTCGGCCATGATCTTGAAGGCCTCGTCCCACGAGATCGGCGTGAAGTCGCCGTTCTTGTCGAACTTGCCGTTCTTCATGCGCAGCAGCGGCTTGGTCAGACGATCCTCGCCGTACATGATCTTGGACAGGAAGTAGCCCTTGATGCAGTTGAGGCCGCGGTTGACAGGCGCATCCGGATCGCCCTGCGTGGCAACGATCTGCCCCGCCTTGGTGCCCACGAGGATGCCGCATCCCGTTCCGCAAAAGCGGCAAACGCCTTTGTCCCAGCGGATACCGTCTCCGCCGGCCTGCTGCGCGATGGCCGTGCCGGTCGGGAGACCTGCGGCTGCCAGCGTTGCCGTAACCGCACTGGCCTTGATCATGTCGCGACGGGAAAGATCGACAGCCTGCGCTGACGTCTTGTCGGTGCCGTTCATGTGATCCTCCTCAATCATGCGGCCGCAACCGATCCGGCAGCCGGCTCGAAATGGTGGTAAACGAGCGCCGCAGCGACGACGCCCTCTATGCGATGGATTGATGCAAGCTGATCGACCGCCATGCATGCCGGTGTGTCTTCGAGCGTGACGACGATGCGTCCGCCCTCCGCGACTTGATGCACCTCGACGCCTTCCAGGTTGGACAGTGCACGGCGGACTTCATCGATCCGCGAAGGCATTGCGTGGACGAGAACACCGCAGATGTTCATCCGGCCATCTCCTCTGACTTGGATTGGGCAATGTCGACAGTAACGGCATGCACCGGACACGCGCGGACGCAGGCGCCACAGCCGTTGCAGCGTTCCAGGATCACCGAAGGCGTTGCACGTCCCCCCGCCATAGGCCGGAACAGGATCGCTCCGGGCTCGCACGCATCCTGGCAGATCCGGCAGGTGACACCCCCCAGCTCGACACATCCCTTGTCGATGGTCGCTTCGAGCGTCCACGGCGCGCGCGCGTCCGATGGTTCGAAACAGTTGCTTTGGCAGGCGTCCCGGCACTTGCCGCAAAACGTGCAATGTCCCTGCTTGAAGTCGACGATGGGGTAGCCAGCGTGGCCGGACACGATCACGTTCGTCTCGCAGGCCGCGACACAATCACCACAGCGGGTACAAAGGTCCGTAAACACCTCTTCGCAGCGGCTCCAGGGCGGACGCAATTGGACGCCGCCACCGCGCAACCGGCCAAACAATGCGCGTCTTGAAAGTGCAGCGGCGGCCATGATGCCCACCCGGATTCTGCAGCTGGCTGCGCCCCCCAATGCACACCGGGCGCAAGGCATTCACCAGCCATGTCATGAGTCAAATCAGGACTGGTATTGTGATGAGGCTGCAGCGCCGGCCTCTTGATGAAAGTCAAGAGACTCCCAATCGCCAGATGGTGCCGGCGCGATCGCGACAAGACCCCGCAGGCCGATGCCCGCGTCATCAACCGGTCCGTGATCATTGTTGGAAATGCTGATGGGAAGTGGCGGGCCGGGTGCTTGTCCGGTGTGGCGGTCCCTACGGGAATCGAACCCGTCTTTCCAGATTGAAAATCTGGCGTCCTAACCGATAGACGAAGGGACCGGCGCGGGAGGGTTTAGCCAGATTTGACCTCCCTGGCAAGCTGGCCTGACGAAGAGGGAGCTGATCGTGCCCGCCCGGACCCCTTGGGACCCGCAGATCGCGTCGCAAATGTGTCCGCCAGGCCCGGAATAGCGTCACAACCGACCGCAATCCCACCGCCGGCGCATCACGCCTGCTGGCGCGGATCGGCCGCATCGTCGATTTGCACCTCGATCCGGTTCCGGCCGCCCCAGGTGTCCTTGCGCAAACGCCCCGAAACGTGGAGCGGCAGCCCGCCCGAATTGACCAGCAGCTCGCCCAGCGGCTGCCCCGCAGCGCGGAACGCGATCGCCTCTAGGCGCGAGCCGTCGGCCGCCTCCAGCACGCAGCGCACATGCGCCTCCCCGACCACCTTGGCAAAGCGCACCCGATGGGAGGGAAACGCAAAACGCGGCTGCGGATTGCCCTGGCCATAGGGCCCGGCCCGTTCCAGCAGCCCGATCAGCGCCTCATTCGCCGCCGCCGGCATCATGGCGCCGTCGATATCGAGCGCGGCCGACTGACGCGCACTGGTCGCCGTCGAACGAAGCCGCGCACCCATATACGCCTTGAGTTCGTCGAAGCGCTCACGCGTCACCGTCAAGCCCGCCGCCATGGCATGCCCGCCGCCCTTGACCAGCAACCCGTCAGCCATCGCCGCGCGCACCGCCCCGCCGATATCGACGCCGGCAATCGAACGCAGCGAACCGGTGCCCTGACCCTCCGCACCCGTCTCTTCTTCCCAGGAGATGACACACGACGGTCGGCGGAACCTTTCCGTCAGGCGACTGGCAACCAGACCGACAACACCCTTGTGCCAGCTCGCCGAACCGACGATCAGCACCGGCAGGCCGGGGTCGGCGCCGACCAGGGCTTCCGCTTCGGCCATTGCCTCATCGAGCATCTGCGTCTCGATCGCCTTGCGTTCGCGGTTGAGCTTGTCGAGCAGCGCGGCAATCTTGGCCGTCTCGGCCGGGTCCTCGCTCGCCAGCAGCCGGGCACCCAGAGCGGCATCGCCGATGCGCCCGCCGGCATTGATGCGCGGGCCCAGAATGAAACCCAGATGATAGGGAGTCGGCGCACTATCGAGCCCGGCAACGTCGAACAGCGCCTTCAGCCCGATGTTGTTGCGCCGATGCATGACCTTGAGGCCCTGGGTGACGAATGCTCGATTGAGCCCCTGCAGAGGCACGACATCGGCGACAGTCGCCAGCGCCACCAGATCGAGCAGGTCCAGCAGCGACATCGCTGCGGGCCCGCTTGCGTAATGACCCCGATCGCGCAGCACACGCTGCGTCGCCACCAGCACCATGAACACCACACCCGCCGCACACAGGTGCCCGAGCCCCGACAGGCAGTCCTGCCGGTTCGGGTTGACCACCGCCACCGCGGCGGGAAGCGTCTCGTCGGCCTGATGGTGATCGATGACGATGACATCGGTTTTCAGATCGCGCGCCACCTCGAGCGGCCCGAAGCTGGTCGTACCGCAGTCGACCGTCACGATCAGGCGCGCGCCTTCCTTGACCAGCGTCTCGATGGCAGCCGGGTTCGGTCCATAGCCCTCGAAAATGCGATCGGGGATGTAGATGCGCGAAGGCACGCCGTGGTGATCCAGGAAGCGCTTCATCAACGCTGACGAACACGCCCCGTCGACATCGTAGTCTCCGAAGATGGCCACCGGCTGACGCGCCGCGATGGCATCGGCCAGCCGCGCTGCCGCATCGTCCATGCCCATCAGCGTGCTCGGATCGGGCATCAGCGCCTTGATCGTCGGGTCGAGGACGGTTTCCACCTCGTCGAGGCCGACATCGCGTGCCGCAAGAATGCGGCCGAGAATTTCCGGCAGATCGTAGCGCTGCGAGATCGCATCGGCGATGGAGCGTTGCGCAGGCTGCAGACGCTCGCGCCACATGTAGCCGCGCACCGACCGCCGAACACCCAGGAAAGCCTCGCCGCAGCCCTCGGCTGCAACTGCCGCCTCATCGTGGTCCGCGCCAGACCGGGCCGCAGCCGCGTTCGACAAATCAAGCTTGGGTTGTGCCGACATCTCGCCCTCCAGCTCGGTTTTCTAGGCCGATTCGACCATGCCGCCCCGTCCCGGGGACGCTTTAGCTGGGGACGAGCCCAAAGAGGCGCGCTGCTCTGGCGAAGTCAGGGCAAACCACGCCGGGTGATCCCGCCTCAACCGCCTGGCAGCCAGCCGGAACAATCAGTGCACATCCCGCCCCCATTCCAAACCCGTATCATCCTCGACCTCCGCCCGCGGCATTGCCAGCGCATCGAGCATATCGAGCGGCGCTGCATACCGCCCGACACCGGCGAGTGATGCAGCAGCCCTCTCGGACTTGCTGCGGCCGCCAACAGCGCCGTGCGAATCATCCCCACCACCAGCGCGCGGCCCGTCTCGCGACCAGCCATGCGGCGGAGACCATGGGCGAACCCCGCGCGCCCCCGCGACCGTGGCAATGCGCATCTGCCGTGGCCCGTCGACATAGACCGCATGAGTGCCTTTGATGCGCGCGTCGAAAAAGTCGATCACGTGCGCCGGGCCCTCACATCCCTTCGGCGCCGGCTCTGCAAGGATGACCAGATCCGCCACCGCGCAGTCGTCGCTGAGCGATGCGGCATGCCGCGAAATCGCCACGCGTGTACCGCGCACATTCGCCGTACAGCCAACACCATCGCAGGTGAGGCCCTGAGCAGCCACCGCGCTTGCTGGCGAACGGGTGTCGCCATCATGCTCGAGCCACCGCTTCAGTTCGAACTGGGACTGCGGAGCCGACAGCGCCACAAGTTCGCCGCCGTTCGCCCGCACCGCCACCAGCGCCCCATCGCGACCGATCAGAACGTCGGGAGGCGAACCATAGGGCGCAACCAGAAGACCCGCACAGATCGGAATAAGGCCCGCAAGCCGCCATCGGCCCTGCCACAGCGTCAGCCACAGCCCTCCGGCCAGCATCAATGCGAACGCTTGCGTTGGGATGGCCGGCACCATGCCGACCGCCCCTGGAAGCGAGGCAACGAACCGCGCCGCGGCACTCATGGCATCGACACCAAGCCCCATCACCATGAGCGGTCCCGCCTCCAGTCCGAAAGGCATGAACACCAGTGTCGCCAGGGCCGCCGGCATCACGACGACGTTGCAGATGGGCACGGCAACAAGGTTGGCGAGAACCGCGAAATGCTGGGTCTTGTGGAAATGATACATGGCAAACGGCGTAACCGCGGCCGAAGCCACCACCGTCGACAGAATGATGCCGCCGAGAAAAAGTCCGGCCATCCCCATCCAGCCGAACGTATACGCACGCCGCTCCCCCAGTCTGCCCCGCAAAGCCTCGTAGGCCGCAACCAGCGCGACAACGGCGGCAAACGACATCTGAAATCCGACGTCCAGAAGGCTCTCTGGAAACAGCACCAGTATGATCAGCGCCGACAGCGCCACGTTGCGCAGCGCAATAGCCGGCCGGTCGAGCAGGATCGCCAGGAACATGATCGAGATCATGATGAACGAGCGCACGGTGGCAAACGAGGTGCCGGAAATCGCCAGGTAGGCGAGTGATCCAAGCGCCGCCGCCAGCGCCGCCCAATTCTTCACCGGATAGCGCAGCACCAACGAAGGAAACAGCGACAGCACGAAGCGCACCGAGAAGAACACCGCGCCGCCCATGATCGCCATGTGCAGGCCCGAGATCGACAGGATATGAAACAGGCCGGAGTCCCGATAAGCCGCGTTTGTCGCCTCCGGGATACCGCCGCGCTCACCCGTCACGAGTGCCTTTGCAATCGCCGCCGTCTCCCCCGACAAGACGCGCTCGACACGCGCGCCGATCGCACGCCGCACCTGCTGGATTGCAGCGGCCAGTCGCAGCGAGAACGGCGCTAGGCCGGCATGCGGGTCGCGCTCGGGCTTGGCCAGTGCATATCCGACAGCCCCGATACCGGCGAAATAGGCGTGACGTCCGAAATCGAAACCGCCTGGCAACGCCGGCCCCGCAGGAGGTGCCAGATGCGCCTGCAGAACGACTGCGTCGCCGGGGGCCAGATCATCGCCGCGCACCATTGCGCGCACACGCACCCGGAACGGCCGCTCTGCCGCCTTAAGATCGCCCACGCTGATCACCCGCAGCGTCAACCGTTCGCCGCGCCCCTCGCGGGGCTCGATCAGTTCCACGTGGCCGCGCAGCTCCACCGGCCCCATCCGTGTCTCGAGGATCGGAGCACTCACCCAGTGCGTCCGCGCGGCGATCAGGCAAAAGCCGGTTACGACGAGGAGAAGCGCATCGAGAAAAATCCGCGTCAGCGGCATCGGCGCACGCGCCGCCAGCATGTGACGCGCGCCGGCGATACCGGCCAGCACGATAGGACCAAGTGAGAGCGGCGGCTCGAACGGCAACGAGAAATAGATGGCAATGCCGGTACCCAGCGCCACGGGCACCCAGTAGAACCAGCGCGCCCGCTCCGCCTCCAGTTCGGCAGCCAGCCGCGCCAGCGCGCCGCTCCGCGCAGAAACGCCGCCCGCGCCACGCGACAGCTCCGCTCCGCGGTCCGGCGCATCTTCATGGCCGCCAAACGTCAATCCCTCGTGATTTTGAAGGTCACGCGACGTCATGTCAGACCAGCATTCGCCATCGGCCCTTACCCCCGGCCGTACCCTGTGCTAAACGCGCAAACACCCGCCCAGCGCCCCTTTTTCCGATCTCGATCATGGCACGCGTGATGACAGAAAAACAGACCTCGAAATATCCTGCCCCGGTCGTTCGCTTCGCCCCCTCCCCGACCGGCTTTCTGCACATCGGCGGCGCCCGCACCGCGCTTTTCAACTGGCTATATGCCAAGGCCAAGGGCGGCACGTTCCTACTGCGCATCGAGGATACCGACCGCGCCCGCAATTCCGAGGAAGCGGTCGCCGCCATTCTCGACGGCATGAAGTGGCTGGAACTCGACTGGACCGGCGAGCCCGTCTCGCAGTTCTCGCGCATCGACGCTCACAAGGCCGCCGCCGAACAGTTGCTGGCCGACGGCAAAGCGTATCGCTGCTATCTCACGCAGGACGAGCTGGAAGACATGCGAGCCAAGGCCGAGGCGGAAAAGCGTACACTGTCGATCCGCTCGCCCTGGCGAGACAAGCCTGCCTCCGAAGCCCCGGCAGGAGAACCTTTCACGATCCGCCTCAAGGCACCGCGCGAGGGCGAAACCGTCATAAGCGACCACGTGCAGGGGCGCGTCGTCTTCCCCAACAAGGATCTCGATGATCTGATCCTGCTGCGCTCCGACGGCACACCGACCTACAACCTCGCCGTCGTCGTCGATGATCACGACATGGGAATCACGCACGTGATCCGCGGCGTCGATCACCTCACCAACGCCGCCCGCCAGACACAGATTTACGAAGGCCTCGGCTGGACGGTGCCCGAATTCTCGCATGTGCCTCTGATTCACGGACCCGACGGCGCCAAGCTGTCCAAGCGACATGGAGCACTCGGTGTCGAAGCTTATCGCGCCATGGGCTATCTGCCCGAGGCGCTGCGCAACTATCTCGTCCGGCTCGGCTGGAGCCATGGCGACGACGAGATCATCCCGACGGCCAAGCTGATCGAGTGGTTCGACGTCGACGGGATCGGCAAGAGCCCCGCCCGCTTCGACTTCGCCAAGCTGGAAGCGTTGAACGCTCACTACATCCGCACCGCAGATGAGCATGATCTGTTCGACCGCTGCATCCACCTGCTGCCGGAGATCGAGGGCGGTGACCGTGTCGCCAAGGCGCTGGCCCGCGGCGCCAGTATGCAGTTCCGTGCCGCCATCCCGAGCTTGAAGGAACGCAGCAAGACGCTGCTCGACCTCATCAAGGGGGCCGACTACGTGTTTGCATCGCGCCCGCTGCAACTCGACGACAAGGCAGCCAAGCTGCTCGATGCCGACGCCCGCCGCATCCTGGCCGACCTGCTTGCGCGGCTGCGCAAAGCCAGGCACTGGACCGCCGAGGCGCTGGAGGCGGAAGTGCGCGAATTCGCCGAAGCAGGCGGTTTGAAGCTCGGCAAGGTCGCCCAACCTCTGCGTGCCGCCCTGACCGGGACCACCGTCTCCCCGCCGGTGTTCGACGTCATGGCCGTGCTGGGAGAGGAAGAGAGCCTGGAGCGCATCGCCGACCAAGCCGTCCACGGCTGAGACGGTCGTACTGCGCCCACGCGGCTGCTTTTGCACCGCAAAAAATTTCTGTTTCAGACACCGGAACCAACGTCTGGTCTGCGTTCAGCGGAATACTTAACCCATTGCCATTAAGAGATTTTATAGAACAGACCTGAAGCGGCTATCGTCGAAGGGTTATCTTGTCGCAGGGCGGAATGTGGGCTACCAGGGAGCCATCACCTCCGGCCCGCTGCATGTCCGGAGGACCCGAGCCGCCCCACGACTCGCGGGCAAGATTTCATGACCGTTCAGGATAGCTCAATGGCCGAATCCAACCCGATCGAAAACGCGAAGCTCAACGTCAAGGGCACCACGGCGGAAATGCCCATCCGCTCCGGCACTCACGGCCCCGATGTGATCGACATCGGCCGTCTCTACCGCGAAACGGGCTGCTTCACGTATGACCCCGGCTTCACATCGACGGCGAACTGTTCATCCAAGATCACCTATATCGACGGCGACAACGGCATACTCCTGCACCGCGGCTATCCGATCGACCAGTTGGCCGAGAACTCCAACTTCCTCGAACTGTGCTACCTGCTCCTCAATGGCGAGCTTCCCACCAAGGCGGAGCGTTCCGAATTCGACAAGGCGATCACCCGCCACACCATGGTGCACGAGCAGATGACCCGGTTCTTCACCGGCTTCCGCCGCGACGCGCACCCCATGGC
>CAZDNY010000041.1:0-10930 GCA_964506885.1 uncultured Hyphomicrobiaceae bacterium
GATGTTCGGCTGCAGCCCGCCACAGTTGTGCGCGTGGCTCTCGGTTGTGGTCTGTGGGTTGTAGGAATATCTGCTGGCGGACGATAACGAATCGCATGCTTCTATTGTTTATTGATCCGCACGATCCGGCCCGGCCTGTCGTTCCAAGTACCGAGGGCGTTGCATTTTTTGACCCAGTTTGTGGGGAGGGACATATGAATTCATTGACAGGGTTCGCCATCAGGAGCGCGCTGGGCGCCGGACTGGTGGTGATTTCGACGGTCGCGTCCGTTGCGGCGACGCTCACCCCCGACGGTTCCCGCGTCCTCGTCAATTCCGGCGGCGGCTATCACGCAGTGACAGCGACGACCGAGGTAGCGCCCGGCACGTTGATCATGACGGAAGAGGGAAGCGCGGCCCTGGTTTCGTACAGCCCCACCTGCTCGGTGCGGATCGGCGGTGCCGGTGTGTGGACGGTATTCTCCGAACCGCCGTGTGCGAGCGGTTCGCAACTGGTCGATCTCGTGCCGACGTCCGCCGTGCCGGCGGAGACAGCTGGTGCGTCTGCCGGATCTGCAGCACCTGCGGCGATCGAAACCGGAGCGGTGGTTCCTGAGACCGCGGCGGCTGCAGGGGGACTGGGGTCCTCGGCGCTTGTTGTCGGTGGGCTCGTCGTGGCGGGCGGCGCCGCGTTGGCGCTGGCGTCGGGCGGCGGTGGAAGCAGCAAGTCCAAGCCCGTCAGCCCGTAGGCCCACGGTCTACGGCCAGCCGCCGATCAGGGGGCGTGGTCTCTGCTCTAGAATGGCGTGTAAAGGCCGTACTGGCCGAGCGCACCGTGCAGATTGATGGACAGCGGGCGCGTTGGTGCGAATTCGGTCAATTGGACCTGGAGGATCTTCACGCCGTAGTCGTTCATGGTTTCGCCGGCGCGCTCTGTCAGGACTTGCCTGAATGCGGTTCTGTCGGACTGGATTTCCTCAAGCGTGTACTTGTTGATGGTTTCGTAGATCGCGCCTTGCGAACGCTCCATGACGTCGGAGGCCAGATCGGCGACTTTGGCCAAAGCCGTCACGACGTCGTCGATGTAGTAGGTCACCAATGCGCCGACGATGACAGTCTGGTGGTCCTTGGTCATGATGACTTTGGACTGGATCAGCTGGGTCTGTCGGACGACGGCAATCAATCTATATTGCGTGGCGACGGGCCAATACCAGTGCAGGCCCGGGCCCCATCTGCGAACGTGCTTGCCATAGACGAACGCGACACCCTCATGCGTGGCTGGAACGATGACCAGCCAGGGGAACAGTCTCAGCAGGGTCTGGAAGATTTCGCCGATCCAACCGAATGCTCTATCCACCGTCGATCTCCACTCAATTCGAATTGCGTGCCCGCAGACGCCCTATCGCTGGCGAGGCAGGCTTTGTCGAGCGATATCTGCGACCCGCAACTCGCGTTGCGTCACTGACGCCTGGTCCCCGGTTCCTGCAAGGTGGTCTGCCAAGCGTCAGTGACAAAAGCAACACTAGAAACATGGCGTTGCGGGTGTTCCTGATGTCTCAGACATTTGCTCGGAACCTGGCCGCAAGGGCAAGCAAATGTCTGAGACGGAACACTAGTCGATGACGGTTCGGGAGCAATCCTCGCTCAAGATCGCAAGTCCGTAGCCCTCGATGCGCACGGTGCCGCTGCGCGTCTTGCGGACGACGCGGCCTGCCGTGGTCGTGTCGAGCAGCAGGATGTCTCGGCAATTGTCCAGGCCGGGGTGCAAGGCGGAGAGGTCGATGTCGCGGGGGCCGGGGAGCGTGTTGACGACGACTACACTCAGCCTGTCGGCCGCGTCCCGGGCGATGACGGCGTCCAGGCCTGTCAGGACGGAGTAGGGCTCGGGAAAGCGGATGAGATCGCCGCGGCGGATATGTTGCGCGATGATCTGCTTTGCCAAAGCCGGTGGTGTCGGCCGGCCGAGGTTCGTAAGGAGTCCATAGGCGTCGTCGACGCCGTACCAATGCTTTGACGTGGCGGTCCAGCGCATCTCGAGATCGGCGCCGCCACGCATCAGGTTGACGATCGCGGAGGCATAGTAGGCGGCGCCGAAGAGGTTGCGGTTGAGGCCAGCGGTGAAGGCGTGCTCGTGGTGTGCGATGGTATTGAGCTCGCCGCAAAAATTGAGGACGTCGCGATCGCCAATGAGGCGGGCGACGGAGCGTGCGCGGGCCTCGTACTGGGGGGTGCGCGCCATGGTCAGGGCCTCGAACAGGGGGCCGCTCGGGGGCACGGGGTCGTCGACGAGCTTCACCTTGACGGTGTCGACGGGCACTGCGGGGCGCCAGTCTGCGTACATGTGCCAGTTGACGAAGGCCAGCATACGGTCGTCGACGTCGTGCAGGAGCCGGGCCATCCAGTCGAGCCAATAGGCGCGCTGGGTTCCATCGATGGATGGACCGCCTATGCGGACGCGGCCATCGCAGGTGTGCGGCCCCACCAGCGCGATGATTTCCTCGGCGATGGCGCGATAGATGACGAGGTAGTCGGCGTAGCTGAGGTTGCCGCCGACATCAGGGTTGTTTGGCTCATTCCAGACGCACCAGTACCAGCCGGCGACCTCTTGCCCGCCCCACTGTTCCAGGCAACTCCAGACGATTTCGCTGGCGCGCGCCACGTATCGCGAGATCCGGACCGGGTCATCAAAGGGGGGTTCGAACTTGGCGAAGGTGATCATCGGCTTGGCGCCGGAAGCCAGCACGGCATCGATCACGGCGGCGAAAAAACGCCAGTTCTTGAATGGGTCGGGGACGGGCTTGTCGAATACGAAGAGGCGGACGATCTCAGTATTCATGAGCCGCAGCCGGCGATAGATCTCTTCGCGGCTCTCGCTGTAGGCGAAGCCCGGCCAGCCGTCGATCTCATTGAAGCCATAGCGCAGCCGATTGCGCTGCCAGCCGGGCGGGGCCGGTTCAGCGGCGCTCAAGCGCTCGCATGTCTCGCGTGTGTTCGACGCTGCAGACATTAGGAACGGCTACTCCTCGATGTAGCGGATGAGTTCGCGCAAGCGTGCCTCCGGCGTGTGGCGCTCGCGGAAGTCCTTGCGGATGTCCATAACGATCTCGGCGTAGTACTGGGGCCGGTCGAGGACATCGAGGATCTTTTCGGAATCGTTCTCGCCGGTGATCATCAGTTCGGTGGCGCGCTCGCCGAAGATTTCAGCGACGTAGTCGCGATTGAGCAGGAAAAGCGGGATCGTTCCCGAAGCCGGCGTCTCGAACGTGCGGCAGGTGACGAAGCCGAGTTGCTCGAAGACGGGGCGGTAGACGACGGGATTGAAGACCCCCTTCTCTATGGTGGAGGCGACCTTGTCGAATGGAACGGCGGGCAGGCCCTCGAAGCGATGCCTCTTGAGGTAGTCGCGATCGACGTAGTGCTTCAGCTTCGCCTCGCCCTCCTCCATCCAGTCGATGATGTCGCCCCAGCCCTCGCCGACGAGGCCGACGCGACCGACCTTGTCACGGACCTTTTCGATGGCCCGCAGCACCTTCGACATGCCACGCCAGCGGTGCTTGGTGTGGCCGACGTAGATCATGTCGAACTCCTTGCCGTCGAAGCGGAAGGGCGACTCCCAGGCCGGGTCATAGATGTGGAAGAGGAAGGGGCGGACGTTTTTGCGCCGGGGATGATAAGTCGGCTGGAAGATCTTGTCCGACAGGCTGTCGCAGAAGTCGATCCACTCGGTGCTCGCTTCCATCGCGCGGTGATTGTAGTCACCCATGAACCAGATCGGCTCGTTGTAGTGACCGTCACAATCGATGACCAAGCGGCGGTTGCGGGGTACGGCGTCGAGCAGGCGGACCCAGTCGACGTTGTCGCCGAACTGCAGGGCGGTCGTCCATTCGACGACGAAGACCAGGGCATCGATGTTGTCGAGGTGCTTGGAATAGTCGAGCGCGAAGGCCCATTCGGGCGGGCCGTAGACGTGTACCTCATGGCCCATGGCCTTGGCCGCGCGGGTATAGCCGCGCAGGTCGAGCATGCTGCCGGCGTTCTCGTATCCCCAGTAGACGAAGACGATTTTCATGTGAGGTATCCGGTGTGGTCGGTCAGGGCAGGGGCTCGGGCGGCACAATTCATGGGTTTTGCAGCATGTCGAAGAGTTCCCTCGCGCGGGTCTCATAGGCGTGATGCGTGCGCAAGTGGGTGCGGACGTCTTCGACGATCTGGCGGTACTTTCCGGGGTTTTCGAGCGCATCGACGAATTTCTCGGCGGCGCGACCGGGAAGGGTCAGCTCGCGTGCGGCCGGTCCATAGACCTCCACGGCGTGGTCGTCATCCAGCATGAGCAGGGGGATGGTGTCGGCGCAGAAGACCTCGAAATACTTCAACGTCAGATGTTTGAGGTGACGCAGGAGCGGACGCTGGGTGAGAATGTTGATACGCGCGGAGCTCATCGTCTTGATGACGTCGTCGTAGTTGACGGCCGGCGGCAACTGAATGCGCAGCCGCTTCAGGGTATAGGGATCGGAAAGAAATGCGTCGCCGGGCCCTGCCGCAGGCCCTTCATCGGGTGGGGCATCCCACCACAAACCGAGAAAGCCGATGTCGCCGACACGGTCGCGGATGCGATGAAAGGCCGGCAGCAATTCCTGTTCGACTTCGCGCCAGCGCCACCAGTTGTGGCCGACGTGCAGGATATCCCAAGTCTTGGGCGGGCTCTTGGCGGGATCGATCTGGAGGGCAGGGTCGTAGCCGAAGAAGGGCAGCGCGCCGGCCTTCGGGAAGCGCGACTTGTTCATCAGCGTGTGGACCACCTTATCGCCGAGGGAATCCATGTAGCCGATCCAGAACTGCCGATCTGCCTCGCAGGCATGGTTGAAGTCGTAGCCCTCGAGCTGGATCAACTCGTGGTACATGCCATCGGTATCGATGATGAGCCTGCGCGAACGCGGGAAGTGCTCCAGCATGATCGCCTGATGCATCGGCAGGATCTGCCACAGATCGGTCTCGAACAGGTAGACGACGTGGTCGAATTCCTCGATGTCCATCGAGAACTTCAATTCGGGGATGTACCAGATGGGGGATCCGAAGATCGCGACCGAATGGCCGAACTGCTCCGCCAGACGCATGTAGTTGGCGACTGCGTGCGTGCTGCCTGCGTTGCCGCGGTGCTTCATCACGAACAGGATCTTCATGGCGCCGACTTCATGAGGCTGCCGCGACTTGCCGGGGCATCGAGGCGAGGGCCTCGAGTTCGCGGAAGCGTTGCGGGAATGCGTGGTGTTGGGCCAGATGCTCGCGCGTCATGAGGACCGCTTCCCAGGCCGGCTCCGGGTTTTCGAGAATGCTTTCGAAGTGGCGGGCGAGGTTGTCGCCGGGGACCAGCGCTAAGGCGGAGGGGCCGTAGATTTCTTCGACGAAGGCCTTGGGCAGCATCAGAACGGGGATGGTATCGGAATAAAAGGTCTCGAAGGTCCGGTTGGTGACGAGGCCCAGTTCCTTGAAAAGAGGACGGTGGAAGACGGGTGTGAAACGACCCTGGTTGAGAAGAGGAACGACGCGATCGAAGCGCACGCCCATGCGTACCTCGACGCGCAGGTCCGCAAGGAGGTCCTGGTCGGTATCGACGCCAGCAATACCCATTTCGGCGGCCCAGCCGGGACGTTCGGACCAGTCCCAGCCGGCAAGGCAGGGCTGCCCCACTTTCTCTGCCACCGGTCGGTAGTCTTCCAGGAAGCGGCGCACTTGCGACCAGCGTTGCCAGTTGGAGCCGACATAGACGAAGCCGTAGGGGCGGCTTGCCCGGTCGGCGGACAGCCATGCGCGTGCCGCTTCAGCAGCAGAAGCGCGCGGGTGCGTGACGGCTGAGGGATCGTAGCCGTGGAACAGGAATGCGGTGACGTCCTTGCGGCGCGGGTGCAGGGTCGGCTGCGCAATGGTGCCGCCGAGCGCCTTCAGCGCCTGCTGCCATTCCCAGCCGGGGTGCCCGTCCAGCTTCTCGAGATGGTTGAAGTCGTGCTCGATGCGGACGGTGTCGTTGTAGCGGCCCCACAGGTCGAGAACGATGCGCTTGTTGCGCGGGATCAGGTCCATCATGCGAGCAATGTAGGGCATGCCCGGGATGTCATAGGGGATCTGGATGATGAAGACGATCAAATCGGCGTCTGTGGTTTTGTCCGTCGTGGCGATATCAGGCAATTCGGGATTGGGGCTACCGTAAAGCGCGACGTCGTGGCCGAGCTTGCGTCCCCATGTGACGTAGCGCTGGACCGTGGCGACGCTGCGCGTCCAGGCATCGACGGACCCGACGAGAACGATTTTCATGGCTTGTCCCCTGTCGCTAGCATCTCGCGGGATGTCGCGGCTTCGCCCGGATGCGTGTCTTTATCCATTTCGTCCTGGCCAGCCCAGGCCATGGTTGCGGCAAGGCCGTCGGCGAAAGTCGTCTTGGGCTGCCAGCCGAACGTCTCACGGGCGTAGCGGATGTCGGCCTGCACCTGGCGCTGCTCACCCGGACGCGTCGGTGCGTGGCGCAGATCATAGCTGCCGGGCGCGATCCCGTTTGCGGCGAGCACCTTTTGCGCCAGCTCGTTGATAGACAGCGGATGGCCGCTGCCGAGGTTGAAAATCCTGCCAGCGGTCGCGTCGGGGTTCTCGAGAACGGCCATCCAGGCGTCGATGATGTCACCGATGAAAACGAAGTCGCGCGTCTGCTCACCGTCTCCGAATATGGTGATCGGTTCGCCGCGCTGGAGCTTGCCCAGGAAGATGCCGAGCACACCCTGGTAGGGGTTGTCCCAGGCCTGGCCTGGTCCGTAGACGCTGAACATGCGCAGGGAGGTGACGCGAAAGGGGAATTCGAGATCGGGCCGTTCGGCCGTGGCATGGACGAAGCGCTCGGCGGCGAACTTGGTGATGCCGTAATAGGAGTCGGGCATGCAGGGCTGAGTCTCGGGAGTCGGTACGACAGAGGTATCCCCGTACGCCGTCATTGAGCTGGCGTAGATCAACCTGGGAACCCGGTGTGCGAGACACATCTGGACGACGTTGACGGTGCCCTCGACATTGGTGCGCAGGTCGGCGACGGGATTGTCGAAGGCCCTGATGATGGAAACCTGCCCGGCGAGGTGACAGACCGCATCGTGGCCCTCGGCGAACACGGGTTCGAGATCGTGCGGGCGCGTAACGTCTCCAAAGACGAACCGGGCGCCCTCGGGGACACGATCTCGGGTGGAGTTGAATTCGTTGTCGATGACCGTGACGGTGTGGCCTTGTGCCAGGAGCCGACGGGTTAGATGGGTGCCGATGAAGCCGGCGCCCCCGGTGATGATGATTTTCAAGCCGTGCAGCTCCTGGACGTGACGCAACCTGTAAGGGGACAGCACACTAGGCCGTTCGTGTGCACCTGCTGGCGATACTCAGCGGTGTGAATGCTTAGGCGGTAATCAGCCGGTGCGATTTTCGCGCAAGAACTATCACGTGCGACCCGTTGTCGTCGCAAGGGAAAAAATTTCGGCACACTTTGATTTTACACCTTGGCGGCTAACACTTTTTAGTGTCGGCTGGCTGGACTGAGGGTAGGGGTGGTTTCTGCTCGTCAAACTCAGACAAGGCCTTCGGACGAAAACTCATGGTTTTTCGGCCGACAGACAGGACTGCAGCATGCGCACAAAAAGCGTTCTCATCACTGGGGGGGCGGGGTTCGTCGGCTGCAATGCCGCCCGCTATTTCAGCGGCCGAAACTGGCAGGTAACGGTTCTGGACAACTTGTCGCGGCAGGGCACCGATCAGAACCTGGAGTGGCTGCGTGATGGCACGTCATTCGATTTCGAGCGCGCCGATGTCTGCGACAAGGCGGCGATGGACCGGATCGTGTCGGCAAAGCGCTACGACGCGGTCATCCATCTGGCTGCCCAGGTGGCGGTGACGACGTCGGTCACCGATCCGCGCGCCGATTTCATGGCCAATGCCCTCGGCACGTTCAACGTGCTCGATGCGGTGCGTCGGCTTTGTCCGGAAGCCGTCGTGATCTTTGCATCCACCAACAAGGTCTATGGCAAGATCGCTGCGGCCGAGACACGGCTGATGGGTGAGCGCTACGGCTACTCGGACCGGCCGTTCGGCATCTCGGAGAGCGAGCCGCTCGATTTCCTTTCCCCCTATGGCTGTTCGAAGGGTGCTGCAGACCAATATACGCTCGATTTTGCGCGCATCTACGGGATTCCGGCGACATCGTTCCGGCAGTCATGCATCTATGGCACCCACCAATTCGGCGTCGAGGATCAGGGTTGGGTGGCATGGTTCACGATTGCCGCTCGGCTTGGGCGCGACATCACGATTTTCGGCGACGGGAAGCAGGTGCGCGATGTGCTGCACGTGGAGGATCTGGTGCGTGCCTATGAAGCGGCGATCCATGCGCCCGACCGCATCGCCGGGCAGGCCTTCAATGTGGGTGGCGGGCCCGACCACATCCTTTCACTGCTGGACCTCATCGCCATGCTGGAGAACCGGCTCGGCAAGAAAATCCCTTTGAAGTGGCAGGACTGGCGGCCGGGTGATCAGCGCGCGTACGTGAGCGACATCCGCAAGCTCGAGCAGGCGTTGGGCTGGAAGCCCGAGATCGGTGTGCAGGAGGGTGTGTCGCAGCTCATCGGGTGGGTCGACGAAGTCAAGGACGTCTTTACAGAGATGGTCTGAAAGTGCGATCCGCGGATTTCAGACGTGGTTCATCTGGATTTCTGCACTTTCTACAAGACGACATTTTTGCTTTGCAAAATGATGATGAGAGTTCGAGATGGTCAAGTTGAAAAAAGTGGTTGTTACTGGCGGCGCCGGGTTCTTAGGTTCGCATCTGTGCGACCGTATACTGGCCGAAGGCCATGAGGTTTTGTGCGTCGATAATTTCCTGACGGGCCGGCCCGAGAATATTTCTCATTTACGAGATAACCCGAGTTTTGAACTCATCGAGCACGACGTGACGTTGCCGCTCTTCGTCGAAGCCGACGAAATCTTCAATCTCGCGTGTCCGGCATCGCCCGAGCACTACCAGCATGATCCTGTGCACACCATCAAGACGAGTGTTTTGGGCGCCATCAACATGCTCGGACTGGCAAAGCGCCTGAAGTGCCGGATATTCCAGGCCTCCACATCGGAAGTCTACGGCGATCCCTTCGAGCATCCGCAACGCGAAAGCTATCACGGCAACGTCAATCCGATCGGTCCGCGGGCCTGTTACGACGAGGGCAAGCGGTGTGCAGAGACGCTCTTTTTCGACTATCACCGCCAGCATGGCATCGAGATCAAGGTCGCGCGCATCTTCAATACCTACGGTCCGCGCATGCAGCCGAACGACGGGCGCGTGGTATCGAACTTCGTGGTGCAGGCGCTGAAGGGCGAGCCGATCACCATCTACGGCGGTGGCGAGCAGACGCGCTCGTTCTGCTATGTGGATGACCTTATCGACGGGTTCATGGCGCTGATGGGCAGTGACGCGTCATTCAAGGGACCGGTCAACCTGGGCAACCCGGGCGAGTTCACCATCAAGGAACTCGCGGATTTGGTGATCGAGATGACGGGCTCGCGCTCCAAGGTCGTGCACCGGCCGCTGCCGGTGGATGATCCGCAACAGCGGCGGCCAGACATCAGCGTGGCAAACCGGCATCTGGATTGGGCACCCAACGTCGCACTGCGTGACGGATTGGTGCACACGATCGCCTATTTCGATGCGCTGCTGTCAAAGATGCAGTCGATGCCGGCCAACGCGGTCGAGGTGCTGACGCGCCGGCCGCTTTACGAAGAAGTCAAGATGCGGCCGCGTCTGGCTCAGCCTGCGGGACGCGATGAGGGCGTGGAAGCCCTCAAGGAGATCGAGACCTGAGTTATTAGGTGCGCTTGATCCAGTAGCCGCCGTAGTCGTCGATCCTGATGATGGGCTCGGAGATGGCGTGTTCTTCGCGGAACTCGTCGATGGCGCGGCGGTTGCCTGAAAACAGGAAATAGTCATCGAGGATGATGCTGCCGCCCGGAGCAACCTTGTCATAAAGCGTTGCCAGAGCGTCGCGTGCACTTTCGAAGGTGTCGCCATCCAGGCGAAGGACGGCCAGTTGTACGACAGGTGCGGTGGGCAGCGTGTCGGCAAATTGCCCTTGAAGAAAGACCACCTGCTCGTCGAGCAGGTGATAGCGCTCGAAGCCTTGCCTGACTTCGTCGAGCGAGACGGCGAACTCCGGGATATCGCGGAGAAATGCTGTTTCTGCGTCGTCGACCTGCTGTGGGGGCATGCCGGCGAACGTATCGGCGGCAATGACGCGGCGATTGCGTATTTTGTAGGCCTCGAGCACCGCGCGCATCATCATGCAGGCGCCGCCGCGCCAGACGCCGGCTTCGAGAAAGTCTCCCGGTACATTTTGTTGGAGGACACGCTCGCACTCGTTGCGCAGGTTGGTCATGCGTCGCAGGCCGATCATGGAGGGCGCGCGCGAGGGCCAGTCCCAGCCGTTGATGCGGTGCGCGTCATCATAATCGGGCAGGTGCTTCTGCAAGGGCGGATCGCGATTGAGCCGTCCAACCAGGCTTTCGCACATCACGTCGAGGTAGGCCTTGCGCAGGCGGGCGATTTCGCCGTCGTCGGGGGGCATGGGCGTGTTTCCATCGGGCGCTGAGGCGCGGTTCGACTGGGGATCTGTTTTGAAGGGCCAGGGGTGTGCGAGCGGAATCGGAAGGCGGTCGGGGGCTGTAGATATGCAAAGCTAGCATGTGGCGAAGGGAGACGGCATTGTTTCGACCGCGCGTGCAACTTTCAGTAGCGGCGACGGTTATTGGGGGTGCGGGAATGGCGGGTCGTTCAGGGATGCTGAAGCCAGCAAGCTTTCGACGTTCGTGCCGGTGGGCATTTGGCTTGTGGCAAGCGCATAAAAAATGCGACCTTTGCTGAGTGTTCGGTGGGGCAGAAACCCGCATCGTCAGC
>CAZDNY010000041.1:10940-12388 GCA_964506885.1 uncultured Hyphomicrobiaceae bacterium
GTGGCGCAGCCACCGGGATGCGCTTGGTGGTTGCCAGCGGGGTTGCGACCTCAGGCGTCGCGCGCTCGTTTCGGGGAGGAAGGCCAGGTGAGGCACATCACTTTCGTGCGGCCGGGATTGGGGGATGGGCGTTCGGCGGATGCGATGGCTCCGCTAGTGTTCGCGATCCTGCAGGCACGGACGCCGGCGCATATCGCGACGACCCTGATCGACGAGCGTGTCGAGCAGTTGCGGCCCGTGCCGACTGACCTCGTTGCGATGACGGTGGAGACGTTCACTGCGCGGCGGGCTTATGAAATTGCTGCGTCATACCGCGCGCAGGGCGTGCCGGTCGTGATGGGTGGCCATCATCCCTCGATGCTGCCCGAAGAGGCGCTTTCTCATTGCGATGCGATCGTGATCGGCGATGCGGAAGGCTTGTGGGAGCGTGTGGTCGAGGACGCGGAGCGCGGGCGGCTTGCAAAGATCTACAAGGCGGAGAGCAGGCGCGACGCGGCCGATCGACTGGCATTCGATCGCAGCATCTTCAGGGGCAAGTCGTATGCACCCGTCAGCCTCGTGCAGGTTGGGCGGGGCTGCCGCTTCGCGTGCGACTTCTGTTCGATCCACGCCTTCTACGGGACGCATCGCGAGCAGCGAGATCCGGCGGATGTGGTGGAAGAAATCATGACGCTGCCGGCGGGCCAGATGATCTTTTTCGTCGACGACAATCTGTTGTGGCGGCGTGACAGGTTCGAAGCGCTGATGCGCGCGCTGGTGCCGCTGAAGCGCCGCTGGGCCTGTCAGATCACCATCGATGTTGCGCGCGATGATGCCTTGATCGACCTGATGGCGGAGGCGGGCTGCGCGCTGACGCTGATCGGCTTTGAATCCCTCGATCAAGGCAACCTCAAGCAGATGCGAAAGAACTGGAACGGCGTTGCGGGCGGCTATGACGACGTGATTGCGCGACTGCATGCGCGCGGGATCATGATCTATGGCACCTTCGTTTTCGGGTACGACAATGATCGTGCTGATGCGTTTGCGCGGGCGGCGGCGTTTGCGCACGCTCAGGCCATGGCGGTTGCGAATTTCAACCCGCTGACACCGATGCCGGGAACCGCACTGTACGATCGGCTCGAGGCACGCGGTGAGCTGTTGCGGCCCAAGTGGTGGATCGATCCCGAGTACAGGTATGGAGATGCGATCTACAACCCAAAGGGCATGACGGCGCGCGATCTGTGCGAAGGACCGATGGCGGCGCGCGCTGCTTTCTACGGGTGGCGCTCGATCCTGTCGCGGGCGTGGCGCGGCGGATGGCATTGGCGCCGGCCCAAGAGCATCGGTCTGATGCTGCTGGCCAACTGGATCTCGCGTCGCGAGATCTATCGCAAACAGGCGCGGGCGCTATCGCCGTCGGCGCGGCCGGCTGCCGAAAGTGCTTCTGCCAGGGTTGCAACGCCGGTGTC
>CAZDNY010000042.1:0-12203 GCA_964506885.1 uncultured Hyphomicrobiaceae bacterium
AGCATCGTCACCGCATTTCCCTGGTGCGCGCCGGCTTCGATGCGCTGCGCCGCCTGCCCACCGATCCGCGCGATTTGCCCTTCGCGCTGACCTCGATCGCAGCCGACAACGCCCCCGCCCTGCGCCTGCTCACCGCCGGCCTGCCGGGCTTGCCGCGTTACACCCCGGCAGGCCAACTCTCGACCCTGTTCCTGCGCCCGCGCCGCGCCCGCCAAACCCATGCTGCCATCGCACCCGCAAATGTGAGTGATCTCGCGTCGGTTGCACGGTTTCTCCAGAACACAGGCATCACACGTCAGTTTGAACCGGTGTGGAGTGAGGCCGACCTGCAGGCGCTGGGCGTCTATGGCCTGGCACCTTCGAACTTCCTCGTGGCGCGGCGCGGCGATAGCATCATTGGCACCATCGCCGTTTGGGACCAGCGCTCGCATCGCCAGGTGGTGGTGCGCCGCTATCCCGCTGCCGTCGCGTCCCTGCGCCCGCTCATCAACGCCGCCGTGCCGCTTCTGCCGGCTCCGCCCTTTCCGGCAATGAACATGCCTATCAACATGGCGGCTCTGTCGCACGTCGCGGTCGCGCAGGGCGACGAGGCCGAGCGAACCTTTCTGGCGCTCGTCGATGCCGGCCTCGATCAGGCTTGGCGGCGTGGTTTCCGCACTGCGATGATCGGCCTGGAGACGGACGGCAGATGGCACCGGGCGATCGCAGGCCGGCATCGATGCGTCACCTACGAAACGCAGTTGTTTCTGGTGCACTGGCCCGAGGACAATGCGGTCCTGCCGACCGGCACCGATCGCCCGGTGCACCCCGAGGTCGCTCTGTTCTAGATCAGAAAGTCGCCGGTCCCAGGGCAAATTCACCAAAACAGACCACCGCCAGCTTCAAGGCCGCAGCGCAGCCCGATGCCCGGCACCAGGAGGGCTTCGGATAATCTTTGCCCCCAGAGCGGGCGGGAAACAACACGGGCGATCCAAGCCCGCCCCGGCAACGTAACAGACCGGCTCAGCAAGGGATCTCGGGAATGCATCATCCAAGAACGGTAGCAGTGGTCGGCAGCGGAATTTCCGGCCTGTCGGCGGCATGGCTTTTGTCGAGATCCTGTAAGGTAACCTTGATCGAGGCCGAGGACCGGCTCGGTGGACACACCAACACCGTCGATGCTCCAAGCCCGGTCGGCTCCGTTCCCGTCGACACCGGTTTCATCGTCTACAACACCGCGAGCTACCCAAATCTGATCGCGATGTTCGAGCATTTGGGCGTCGAGACGGCACCCACCGACATGAGTTTCGCCGTCTCACTCGATCGCGGGGGTTATGAGTATGCCGGCTCCAGCCTCGGGACGCTCGTGGGCCAGCCCGCCAATGTCGTGCGCCCGCAGCACTGGCGCATGCTCTCCGATACACTGCGATTCTACCGCGACGCCGAGGCGGCGGCGGCAGCGTCCACCAGTTCCACGACGCTGGGCGAATACCTCGCCGCGGCAGGCTATTCCCAGCCCTTCATCGAACGCCACATTCTGCCGATGGCAGCCGCCATCTGGTCGACCCCGTCTGAGGCCGTCCTCGACTTTCCTTTCAAGTCGTTCGTGCGCTTCTTCGCCAACCACGGTCTGCTTCAGGTGAAGGATCGTCCGCAGTGGCGAACCGTCATCGGCGGCAGCCGCCGCTATGTCGCCAAGCTGATGGGCGGCAGTGACATCGAGGTGGTGCGCGGTGCGCCGGCTGTCCGCATCGAACGCACGGCCGGCGGTGTGGTCGTTACGACGCCTGTGGGCCGCCGTGATTTCGACGCCTGTGTCGTCGCTACCCACGCCGACGATGCCCTGCGCTTGCTGGGTGATGCCGATTCCATGGAGCGCACCCTGCTGGGCTCCTTCCGCTACTCCCACAATCGCGCGGTTCTGCATCGTGACGCAGCACACATGCCGCGCCGGCGGCGCCTGTGGTCCAGCTGGAACTATCTGGCCGAGGGCGCCGGCCTGCACCGCACGCTGTCGGTCACCTACTGGATGAACAAGCTGCAGCCGCTGCCGTCCGGTTCGGGCGATCTGTTCGTCACCCTCAACCCCGCCAGCGAGATCGCAACGGATAAGACCGTCGCGACTTTCGATTACACGCATCCGATGTACGATACCGCCGCGCTGGACGCACAAAAGGAACTCTGGCGGCTGCAGGGCCAGCGCCGCACATGGTTCTGTGGCGCCTACTTCGGTTATGGGTTCCACGAAGACGGCCTGCAATCCGGATTGGCCGCCGCCGAAGACCTGGCGGGTGTGCGCCGCCCCTGGCGTGTCGCCGATGAATCGGGGCGCATTCATCTTGCCCCGGCGGGCGCACGCGATGAGCTTGAACTGCGCGGGGCCGCGGAATGAGTGAGCTGGCATCGTGCATCTACGAGGGCACGGTCGTTCACAAGCGGCTGCACCCGCGACAGCACGGCTTCTCCTATCGGGTTTTCGCCTTGTGCCTCGACGTCGACGAGATCGACGAGGCAACTCGCAAACTGCGCTTCTTCTCGCGTCGCCAGCGCAACATCGTCAGCTTCTGGGACGAGGACCTGGGCGAAAATGGGGTGCGTCCGGTCGGCGAAAAAGCACGCTCCGTGCTCGCAGCCTCGGGGCTGGCCGAGTACGGAGAACGCATCGAACTCGTCTGCTATCCGCGTCTGTGGGGCTACGTGTTCAACCCGCTCAGCGTCTACTTCTGCAAGGATGCCTCGGGCAATGTCGGCGCGGTGATCTACGAGGTGACCAACACGTTCGCCGAACGCAAGAGCTACGTGATCCGCACCGATGGTGCGCACCGTATGATCTCCCAGCAGTGTGCCAAGGAGCTTTATGTCTCGCCCTTTACCGGGCGCACGGGGACTTATGGGTTTCATTGCATAGCTCCGTCCGAGCGCGTCGTCCTGGGCGTCAACTTTCGCGAGGACGGTCAACCTGTACTGAAGACCCACTTCCGCGGCGAGCGCCGGCCTCTGACGGACGCCGCCATCGCACGGCTGGTGATGCGTTACCCGTTGATGACGCTGAAGGTGATCAGCGCCATTCATCTGGAAGCTGCGCGCCTGTGGGCCAAGGGTGTTCCACTCGCCGACCGGTTCGCCTCGCCCGCCTACTCGTTCACTCTCGTAGATGATCCGCAACGGACGGTCCGACATGCCTGAGAATGCCATCGCCAGTCAAACATGCCTCGCAGACGAGGGGGGCGTAAGCCATCCGGTTGCCGCGCCGACCGGCGCCGTCCTGCGCACGTTCGACTGGATCTTGAAACGACATGGAATGGGACGCGTGCGCCTGACGCTGCCGTCGGGCGCGACCGGCCTCATCGGCGATCCGTCCTGCCCCGTCGAGGCACAGATCACGCTGCAGTCGTACGGGGCTCTATGGAAGCTCGTCTCGCGCGGGGCCTTGGGCTTTGCGGAAAGCTACATGGACGGCGACTTCGATACCGAAGACCTGCGCCAGGTCTTCGAACTGTATCTGGCCAACGAACCCGCGATCACGCGTGCGTTCCCCAGCGTCAACGATACGCGCCGCGCCGACCGGCGCTATCACCTGCGCCGCAGCAACACGTTGCATGGCAGTCGCCGCAACATCGCCGAGCACTATGACCTCGGCAACGCCTTCTACCGGCTCTGGCTCGATGCCGACATGTCCTATTCGAGCGCCATTTACGCGCACGCCGACATGACTTTGGAAGAAGCCCAGGCGCGCAAGCAGAACCGCATTGTGGGCGCGCTCGAACTGGAGCCGGACAATACGCTGATCGAGATCGGCTGTGGCTGGGGTGCTCTGGCTGAAACGATGGCCAGGGCCGGTGCCAAGGTCACCGCCATTACGATTTCCAAAGAACAGCTTGCGGCCGCCCGCGAGCGCATCGCAAGTGCTGGTCTCGCCGATCGCGTGGCCGTCCGCTTCGAGGATTATCGCCTCACGCAGGGCACCTTCGACAGGCTCGTCTCGGTCGAAATGATCGAGGCCGTCGGCGAGGAGAACTGGCCGCTCTTCTTCCGCACGGTTGCCGATCGCCTGGCGCCCGGCGGCCTCGCCGTCATCCAGGCGATCACCATCCGCGAGGATGCCTTCGCCCAGTACCGTCAGAACCCCGATTTCATCCAGCGCTACATTTTCCCCGGCGGCATGTTGCCCACGGTGGAGTTGATGCGCGCGCGCGCCGCCGAGCAGGGTCTCGGCTTCGAGACGTTGGAGCGCTTCGGACCGTCCTATGCCGTGACGCTGGCTGATTGGCGCCGCCGCTTCGAGGCGGCCTGGCCGGAGATTGCCAAGCTCGGTTTCGACGAGCGCTTCCGCCGCATGTGGCTCTATTACCTGATCTACTGCGAGGTCGGTTTCGAACGCGGCTTGATCGACGTTGGTCTTTATCGCCTGAGGAAGCCCTTATGACGACCGATACCTTGATGCCGAAGAGCACGGCCCTTCCGGCTGGCGCATCCGCGAAAGGAAGACCGACGATGCCCACGCAGGTGTCTTCAGCGCAGTTCAGCGGTGCAGGCAAATTCGACCTGACGACGTTCTTCGAGGGCCGCACCCATGCCTGGGGCATCTTCGAGGATCGTTTCGGTCGTCTCAAGCGCCGTTTCACTGTTGCGATGGAAGGACGCTGGCAAGGCGACACCTTCGTCATCGAGGAAGACTTCGTCTACGACACGGGCGAGACCGAGCACCGCTCCTGGACCGTCAGGCCCGAGCGCGACGGCAGCTTTCGTGCGCGCGCAAGCGACTGCATCGGCGAGGCGATCGGAAGCAGCGATTCCGAGCGCATCCATATGACCTACAAGCTGAGGCTCCAACTCTCGGATCGTTCTGTCGTGGTCGATTTCGACGACAAGATCTATGCGATGGGCGAGGGAAGGGCGGTCAACCGTGCCACGATGAGCAAGTGGGGCATCAAGCTTGGTGAACTGAGCCTGTTTTTCGTTCGCGAGTCCGCGTAGGGCGGTTCCGTTCTCCCGAACTATCTCAGCCAGCCCCGCCCGTCAAAGACGCCCTGCGAGCTTCAGATAAAGTGCGTTGGGCATGATCCGCAGCAGTTTCAGCATACCGACCAGCTGCCATGGGAAGGCAATCTCGTACTTGCCCCGCTTCAATCCCTTCAGGATCCGCTCGGCGGCATCGTCGGCCTCGACGATATACGGCATAGGAAACGTGTTGACCTCGGTCATGGGCGTATCGACGAAACCGGGATTGACGAGGCTGACGGTGAGGCCCTTGCGGCCCAATTCCAGACGCAGGACTTCGGCTAGCGATATGACAGCCGCCTTGCTCGGCGCATAGGCCACCGCCTGCGGCAGGCCGCGATAGCCCGCCACCGAGGCAACCAGCGCAAGATGGCCTTTCCCCCGCGCCAGCATGTGGGGAATGAGCGGCTCGAGCGCATTGGCAATGCCCATGTAGTTGACGTCGATCGACTGGGCGACCTTCGCGACGTCATAGTCGCTCGATGACATCGGATGCCAGACGCCGGCATTGAGCACGGCAAGGTCGATACCGCCCAGCTCTGAGCTGATACGTGCATGAGCCGCGGCAACAGCGGCGCGATCCGTTACGTCGACAGGCACCGCGATCAGGTTCGAATAGTCCCGCGCCAGCACGTCGAGCTTGTCTGCGGATCGCGCGGAGACTGCAACCTTCACGCCTTGGCAAGCGAGCTTGATCGCCAATTCGCGGCCGATGCCCGTGCTGGCGCCCGTCACCCACGCCGTCGTCCAAGGCAGGCTCATAGTGACACCACCTGATGGCTCCAAAACAAACGTTGCGCGTGGTCAGCCGGAACCACGCGCAACGCGAACCCGTCAACGGTAAAGCGAACCATCACATGCCGGTCAGAGGTTGCAGCAGGCGGCTGATCCGGCTCTTGAAGCGTGCAGGCGACTCGCTGGCGATCAGGCAGATGCAGTCGCGCTCCTTGCCCACGATCGGCTGATGCTCGACGGTTTCATCGACGTCCTGGATGTCGCCAGCTTGGTAGCAGCCGGTGACATCGCTGTAGGAACCCTCGATGACAAGCGTCAGTTCCGAACCGCCGTGCCCGTGATCGGGAAGAGCCCGCCCCGGCGCGACCTTCAGCAACCTGAGATCACCCGAGTCCGCATCGCGCAAGCTCAGGCGATGATGCCAGATGCCCGGACCAAGACGCCGCCAGGGGATATCCTCCAGCGACAGGCCATAAACCGAGGCGATCGGCGCGGGCAGCCCGTTACCAGCACGCGCCGGCGCAGCGGCTCGCTCCAGCGTCGCTGTGCCACCATCATCAGCAGCGACAAGCTCGACCGCTCGCTCGCATGCGTGGGCGTCATCGAACACGTCACTGGGCAACTCAGTGAGCAGGGCCGATCCGATGAGCTCCATATCGGCGACCTCGGCCCGGCAATGCGGACACATCGCCAGATGCGCCGATACCACAGCCGCCAGTGGCTCCGGCAGAGTTGCTGCAGCGTAAGCCATCAACGTGGCACTGTCGGGATGATGTTTGATCGTCTTGCTCATCTCAGGTCCTCGAGCGCAACCCGCAGCTTCTGATAGGCCAGCCGGATGCGCGATTTCACCGTGCCAAGAGGCAGGGACAGCCGCTCTGCAATCTCTCCGTGCGCCAGGCCGTCCATATAGGCCAGCCGCACCACCTCGAGCTGTTCAGGCGGCAGGTCGCCCAGAACTTCCTGCACGCGGGCCTGGCGCTCGCGGGCACTCACGACCTGCTCGGGCGATGGTTCCTCCGATGGAATCGCCTGCGCGTGTTCGTCGCTGAGTTCCTGCCAAGCCCTTTGCCGTCGGATATGATCGGTCCGCAGGTTGCGCGCGATCGTGTAGATCCACGTCGATGCGCTTCCCTTCTCCGCAGAATAGAGCTGAGCCTTGCGCCAAACCGTAATCAGGGTCTGCTGGGTCAGTTCTTCGGCGAGAGCCGGGTCCGCACCGAGCTTCAACATGAAATGACGCACGCGGGGACCGTACTCGTCGAACAGACTCCGGAAAGCCGCATCGCTGCGGTCCGTTGCAATTCGAGACAACAGATCGGACATGGCTCCCCTGACCGGCCTTCGAGAATTCCAGCCGACAGATCGGCTTTCGGTCGCAGGTTGTAGCATACTGCCTCCGTGTCATCGTGCAATTCTACGGGGCACCGACTGGCCTGGATCACGCAGCGCGATTTGGCGCACGAGTGCCGCCGTGCCGGGCCCGCCGGGGGCCGCAATTTCGGACCGGGACCCTTGCAACTGGGGGCGGGTCGCCGTGACGGCCACGGAGGGGACCTGGTGAGCTGCGCGTGATCACAGGTGTATCGGGGTGATCTGCGCACCGATCCGCTCACGTTAACGAAGCTGAACGAAGTAGAGGCGAAACGGTCCGTGTCGCGACGAATCAGGCGGGAAGGTCGAGAAGCGTGTCTTTGAAGGGTGTTGGCGTTTACGCTGCAACTCTGGTTGCTTTCCTGGTCCTGGACGCAGTCTGGCTCACCTACGTCGCTGCCGGTTTGTTCAAGGCACAGCTTGGCGACCTTCTGCGTCCCGAGCCGTTGCTCTCCGCAGCACTCCTTTTTTATCTGATCTATGCCCTGGCCATCACGGTTCTCGCCGTCACCCCGGCGCTACGCCTACGCCAAGGCAGGGTTGCGCTTGGATATGGCACACTCCTGGGCCTTGCGGCCTATGGCGCGTTCGATCTGACCAATCTCGCGGTGCTCAAGGCATGGACGCCTCAACTGGCCGCTTTGGACATGGCTTGGGGCGCCGTGGTGACGGCGCTCGCCGCAGGCGCCGGCTATTTGGCTGGGTCATATCTTCGTGAGCGCGAAGCGCGATGACCGACAAGGCGGGCAAACCGGATAGCGTCGGTCCGAACAGCATTCTGCAGAATGTGGTGCTCTGGGCCGGTTTCCAGGTCGTCTGGCTCGCCGCGGCTTTCGGCGCGGCCTCCGGCGCCTCGACACCCGCGATAGCGGCCGCTGTTGTCTACCTCGCAGCGGTGTTGGCCGTGGGGCATGATCTGGCCCGCACGGTGCAATTGGCTCTGGCCTCCGCCATCCTCGGTTTTGCTGTCGAAACCGGCCTCGTGGCCGCGCAAATCTTGAGCTACGAAGCAGCGTGGCCATCTTCGGAACTGGCGCCGGCCTGGATCGTTGCTCTTTGGTTGGGTTTCGGCGCAACCATTCCGGCCATCGCCGCGTTATTCGGGCGCGATCGCTGGCTGAGGCTTGTTGTGGTCGGCGGGCTGGCCGGACCTGTCGCGTATTGGGCGGGGCAGCGCTTGGGAGCATTGCATGTTGCCGAGCCGGCATCGACATCATACCTCGTCATCGCCGTGGTGTGGGCCCTCGTACTGCCGGCGCTGACTGCCCTGGACCGGTGGCTTCCCAAGTCAGCGTATCAGGCGGGATCACGATGAGTGAGGTTGTCGGGCGTATCTCGCGGGTTACTGCTAGTGGTTGGCCCGCATATGGCAGATATGCTCCGCATGCAGCTTGCATGGACACGCCGCTGAAGGCAGGGTCTGAGGGCGCATTGGCCCAAACGCGAGCAGGTCACAGAATATGTACTTGAACATAATTTGACGCGCTTCAGGATCGGCAGGCTCACGCGCAGCCAGGAACCAGACTACGTCCCTACGCGATGCATCCTTGAGCATTTGCGCCAAACCGGAGAAGTCCCATGCCAATCAAGCTTACCGTCAACGGCCGGCCTGTCTCGCTCGATGCCGAGCCGGGCACGCCACTATTGTGGGTCTTGCGCGACGACCTCGATTTGACGGGGACCAAGTTCGGCTGCGGCGTTGCCGCGTGTGGTGCCTGCACCGTGCACGTCAACGGTGAACCTGTCCGCTCGTGCCAGACGTTCATCGAGGACCTCGATGGCGCCGAAGTTACCACCATCGAAGGTGTCGCGGGCAAGGCCGCCACCGCCGTACAATCGGCATGGCGTGAACTCGACGTCGTGCAGTGCGGCTATTGCCAGTCCGGACAGATCATGTCCGCGGTGAGCCTGCTGTCTTCCAATCCCAAGCCCTCCGATGCCGACATCGATGCGGCCATGTCAGGAAACGCCTGCCGCTGCGCCACCTACATCCGCATCCGCGCAGCCATCCACCACGCAGCCAAAATGATGGAGGGCTGAGCCATGGCGATCAAGACAACCCGCCGCGCTTTCATCGCGTCCTCCGCGCTTGCCGGCGCCGCCCTCGTCATCGGCCTGCGCCCCGACGGACGCTACGGCATTGCCATTGCCGGTCCCGAAGCGAAAACCACCGAGCTCAATCCCTTCGTGCGCATCCTGCCGGACGGGACGGTGCAGGTCGTTCTCAAACACTTCGAAATGGGGCAGGGAACGACGACCGGATTGACCACGCTGGTGGCAGAGGAACTCGACGCCGACTGGGACCGCGTCGCTATCAATTTCGCGCCCGCCGACGCCGCGCGCTACAAGAACCTGGTCTTCGGCGCGCAGGGCACAGGCGGCTCCACTGCGATCGCCAACAGCTACCTGCAATATCGCAAGGCCGGTGCGGCAGCGCGCGAAGTGCTGATCAAGGCGGCCGCCGAGACCTGGGGGGTGCCGCCCGACGCGGTCAACATCGAAAAGGGTCTTTTGAAATCCGGCAACCGTACCGCGCACTTCGGCGAGGTGATCGCCAAGGCCGCGACATTGACACCATCCCAAGAGCCGAAACTGAAATCGCCTGAGCAGTTCAGACTGATCGGCAAGGATGGTCTGGCGCGCAAGGACAGCAAATCCAAGACCGATGGCACTGCAACCTTCGCGATCGACGTGAAGATCGACGGCATGGTCTATGCCGTCGTGCTGCGCAGCCCGCGTTTCGGCGGCAAGCTGCAGTCGTTCGATGCCGGCGCAGCCAAATCCGTCACTGGCTTCCTCGATGCCAAGGCGCTGCCCAACAAGGCCGGCGTGGTCGTCTACGCCAAGAACACCTGGGCAGCCATCAAGGCGCGCGAAGCCGTCAAGGCGGAGTGGGACTTCTTCGAGGCCGAGAACCGTTCCAGCGACGAAATGGTCGCCGATCACATCGCCCTTCTCGAAAAGCCCGCGCACCAGGCCGTCAAAGGCGCCGATCTGGCCAAGACCACCGAAGCGCTCGCTAGTGCCGACGAGACCGTAGCCGGCGACTTCGTCTTCCCACTGCTCGCCCACGCGCCGATGGAACCGCTCAACTGCGTCATCGAGCCCACTGAAAAAGGCGTGCGCTTCCACGATGGCTGCCAGTTCCCAACCATCGTACAGGCTGTCACCGCCGGCATATTGAAGCTCGATCCCGCCAACGTAGAGGTGCGCACCGTCTATGCCGGCGGCTCGTTCGGTCGCCGGGCCACTCCGGTCGCCGACTATCACGCCGAGGCCGCCATGGCCTTCGATCTGATGGGCCGCAAGACTCCGATCAAGCTGGTCTGGACCCGGGAAGATGACCTGCACGGCGGCTTCTACCGGCCGATGGTGACGCATCGTGTCCGGGTCGGCGTGAAGGGCGGACAGATTGTCGGCTGGGACCATCGCATTGCCGGCAAGCCCATCCTGCTCAACACGTCCTTCGTCAATGAAGAGGTCAAGAAAAGCGGCATCGACCCGACAACTGTGGAAGGCGTCAACGATACGCACTACGCGATCCCGGGGCTGTCGGTCGGCGTCACAGCGGCTGAGACACCGATGCCGGTCCTGTGGTGGCGCTCGGTCGGCCACACCCACACGGCCTACGTCATGGAAACGATGATGGACATGGCAGCCCGGGCCGCCAAGGCAGACCCGGTCGCCTTCCGCTTGGCCCTGCTCGAAGGCGATAACAAGGACGCCACGCGCCTCGCCGGAGTCTTGAAGCTCGCCGCCGAAAAGGCCGGCTGGGGCAAGCCGCAGCCAGGGCGCTTCCAGGGCGTGGCCGTGCACAAGTCGTTCGAAACCTATGTCGCGGAAGTCGTCGAGATCTCGTTGAAGGATGATGCGGTCAAGGTCGAGAAAGTAACCTGCGCCGTCGATTGCGGTGTGGCCGTCAACCCCGACGTCATCCGCGCGCAGATGGAAGGCGGTATCGGCTTCGGCCTTGGCGCCATCCTGCGCAACGAGATCACGCTGACCAAGGGCGAGGTCGACCAGGCGAACTTCCCCGACTACGAGCCGCTGCGCATTACCGACATGCCGGCTGTCGATGTGCACATCGTGCCGTCTGCGGAGCCGCCCACCGGCGTCGGAGAGCCAGGCGTGCCGCCCATCGGCCCCGCACTGGCCAACGCCATCCACGCGGCGACCGGCAAATGGGTGTTGCGCCTGCCGATGACGAAATCCGGAGTGACGTTCGCATGATCGCGCGCCGCTGCTCGAAGATCCGCTTAGACTGCGCCGCTGCGACGCGCGGAGGCTGACATGCTGCAGCCTGCCATCGACCTCCAGCCGCCGCTGCGTTTCGTCGACGACGTCACAGCCGCGCTGCTGGACTGGAAGCGTTCCGGTTCAGGCGGCGTGCTGGTAACGCTGGTCGGCATCGATGGCGCCTCGCCCCGCCCGCTCGGCAGCCAGATGGCGGTCAACGATCGCGGCGACTTCGTGGGCCAGATCTCGTCCGATTGCGCCGAGGCGGCGATCGCGCGTGAGGCCTTGCGTGCATTGGAGGAGGGGCGCGCGCGCACCGTTCGCTACGGCCGCGGCTCGAAATATCTCGATGTGCGCCTGCCGTGCGGGTCCGGCCTCGATATCCACTTCGATCCGGGCGTGCCCGTCGATGTGCTCGCAGCACTGGATTGCGCACGCCGCTCACGCCAGCCCATGGCCCTGCGCCTGCCATGGCAAGGCGGCATCGACAGTATCGACCGGGCCGTCTATCGGGCAGAGCGTCTCGAACACAAGGCCGGCGCAGACGCAACCCGCAATCTGGAACTCGATGGGACCGGCTTCGTGCGCCGTTATCTGCCGCAGACCCGCGTGGTGATCGCCGGACGCGGCACATATGCCTCAGCCCTGATCGGGTTCGCGCATGCGCTCGGCTGGGAGACGTGCCTCGCCACGCCCGACGAGGCCTTGATCGAGCAACACGCCCATCAGTGTCGCAGCACGATAAGACTGAACCGCGCCGCCGATTTCGATGCCACGCTCATCGACCCGTGGACGGCAACGGTGTTGTTGTTCCATGACCATGCCTGGGAACCTGCCATACTGGCGCAAGCCCTGCGCGCCGATGGCTTCTATGTCGG
>CAZDNY010000043.1:0-12171 GCA_964506885.1 uncultured Hyphomicrobiaceae bacterium
GGCAGCATCGCCGAAACCATCGATGCGCGCGACGACGTGACGAGCGTGTTCGTGATCGGCGGGCAGATCCTCGGATCGGGCAAGGAAGTGCGCAAGGCAACGCTGGTGATCACGCTGGCGCCGGGCGAGGAACGCAAGTTGAAGCAGGCCGCGATCCAGCAGGAAATCGGACAGTCGCTGCGCGATATTCCCGATATCCGGTTCTGGTTCCTGCAGGACAATGGCCAGCGTCAGGTGCAGCTCGTCGTCGCGGGGCGCGACGGCGCTGCCGTGGACAAGGCGGCCGCCGAACTGACCAGCCAGGCCAAGACGATCCCGACGCTTCTCAATGTGGTCTCGACGGCAGAGCTCGACAGGCCGGAGCTGCGCGTGATGCCGCGCGCCGACATCGCTGCCGAACTGGGCGTGACGACGGAAGCGATCTCGGAGGCGGTGCGCATCGCCACAATCGGCGATATCGGCGCCAACCTTGCCAAGTTCGACGTCGGCGACCGGCAGGTGCCGATCCGCGTGCAGCTTCGGGAAGCAGCGCGCGAGCACATCGACCTTTTGCGAGCGCTCAAGGTGCAGACCGCAAGCGGGCAGGCGGTGCCGCTTTCAACGGTGGCGCGGTTCGAGTTCAGCCAGGGGCCGACCTCGATCGATCGCTACGACCGAGAACGGCGCGTCCTCATCGGCGCGGACCTCGTCGGCACGACTCCGCTGGGAGACGCCGTCGATGCGGTGTTCGCGCAGCCGGCCGCCAAGTCGCTGCCGCAGGGCGTGACGCTGAAGCAGTTCGGCGATGCGGAAGTGATGAAAGAGGTGTTCGAGAGCTTCGCGCAGGCGATGGCCGCCGGCATCATGATGGTCTACGCCGTCCTGGTGCTGCTGTTCTCCAGCTTTCTGCAGCCGATCACCATCCTGTTCTCGCTGCCGCTGTCGATCGGCGGTGCCATCGTCGCGCTGGCGATCACCGGCAATCCGATCAGCCTGCCGGTGGTGATCGGCATCCTCATGCTGATGGGCATCGTGACGAAGAATGCGATCATGCTGGTGGACTTCGCGGTGGAGGAAATCCGCGCCGGCGTGCCTCGCATCGAAGCGATCGTGGACGCCGGGCGCAAGCGCGCGCGCCCGATCGTCATGACGACCATCGCCATGTCGGGCGGCATGCTGCCGCTGGCGCTGGCGCTCGATTCGGGCGGCGAGTTCCGCGCACCGATGGCGATCGCGGTGATCGGCGGGCTTATTTCCTCGACGCTGCTGTCGCTGATTTTCGTGCCGGCGGTGTTCATGCTGATCGACGACCTGGGCAGTTTCGTCTGGCGGATCTTCAGCCGCTTCGTCGGGCCGAGCGGCAGCGAAGGCGATGCCTCCACTTCGCCTGGGCGCAGCAGCAGCGGCGGCCCGGCTGTCCCATCGCCGCCTGCGGCAGAATGAGTTTTTCCCAATGGCCAGTGGGTATCGTGCGTGTTACCCCTTACCTCGAGTTGCCCGTAACCCCCGGGGCAACGCTGATAAAAGGTGATGGCCCATGTTCGATGCAAAGAGTCTCCTCGAAGCCCTCGTAACCGGCGGCGCACAGCGCCAATCCGCTCCCAGCGGCGGCGGTCTCGGCGACCTGCTCGGTGGTCTGCTGCAGGGGCAGCAGGGACGCCAGTCCTCAGGCGGCCTGCCCGACCAGACCGGCGGCAGCCTGGAAGACCTGTTGCGCAACTTCCTGCCCGGTGGACAGGCCTCCTCGCAGCCGTCGCAGCACGAGCCGGCCAAGCAGGGCGGGCTCGACGATCTGTTGCGGCACATGGTTCCCTCGGAGGGCAGCGGTGGCCAGCAAGGCGGCTCGGGCGGCGGCGGTCTGGGTGACATTCTCGGCAATCTGCAAAAGCAGCTTGGCGGTGGCGGCCTGACAGGCGGCAGCTCGGGTAGCGGTTCGGGCGGCAGCCTCACAGACATCCTCGGCGATTTGCTGGGCCAGGCGACATCGGGCGCCAAGGACGGCGCCTCGCGCATCGGTGAGGCAACGGGCGCGCGCGAAGCCCTGGAGAAGATGACCGGCGGCAAATCGGCAGACGACCTTCTCAACCAGCTCAAGGAACTGATCGGCAACAACCAGCTCGGCGCAGGCGCGGCGCTCGGCGGTCTAGGGGCACTGGTGCTGGGCACGAAGACGGGACGGTCGCTGGCCACCAATGCCGCAAAACTCGGCGCTCTGGCGCTGATCGGCGGGCTCGCCTATAGCGCCTACCAGAACTACGCGCAGGGCCAGACACCGAACGTCGACCGCAACTTCGTCCCGCACGAGGCGCCGTCAGGCTCGGGCTTCGAGCCGGCCGCCATCACCAACCAGCAGGCGGCGCTCTATATCCGTGCGATGATCGGCGCGGCGGCAGCCGACGGGCGGATCTCGGCCGACGAGCAGCAGAAGATCCTGGGCAGCCTCAACCAGGTGGGCCTCGATTCGGGCGCAGAAGAGTTCCTGGCCAACGAACTCAACAATCCCTCTTCGGCTGCGACGCTGGCCGATGCGGTCAGCAACGAGCACGAAGCCGTCCAGGTCTATACGGCGGCCCGCATTGCCATCGATCCCGATACGCGCGGCGAGCAGGCGTTCTTGCAGGAGCTGGCGCAGCGTCTCGGCATGCCCGACAATTTGCGCGCGCATATCGACGCGACGGCGGTGAGCGCTGCGGCGTGAACCCGCCGAAATAGAGCACACGTCGTAACAAGCAGCGGCGGCTGGCTGGACAAAAAAGGGGAGCCTTCACGGCTCCCCTTTCTCGTTGCTCCCGCAAAGCAGCTTCACTGCTTGACTTCGGCCGTCTCGGGATGGGCGAAGAAGACATCGACGCGCATGCCGGTGACGAGTTCTGTCGCGTTGTCGAGCGTTGCGACGACTTCCAGAACGTCGACGTCGTTGGGGCGGCGCGGGCCGCGCGTGACGATGCTGGGCGATCCCAGCGCCGAGGCGATCGCGGTCACATGGCCTGTGAAGTCCTTGTCGGGGAAGGCATCGGAGCGCACCACGACGCGCTGGCCGATGCGGATCTTGTTGAGGTCGCGCTCCTCGACTTCGGCGCGCACCTTCATCTCGGAGAGATCGCCGAAAGTGACGAGGGGCAGCGGCGAGGACGGGCCTGCCAGTTCGCCGACCTTGGCATCGACGCGCAGTACCGTCCCGGTCGCGGGGGCGCGAATGCGCGTGCGCTCCAGCGCCTGGTAGGCGAGACGCAGATCGGAGCGGGCCTGGGTCAGTGCCGCCTCGAGACGATCGGGCAGTGGCATGTCGGCCTTGGTGTTGATTTGGGCAAGTGCGGCGCGTGCGTCGGCCACTGCCTTTTCCTTGTCCCTTACGGCCTGGCGCAGATTGACCAGATCGGTCGTGTCGCCGCCGAACTTCAGATTGGCGAGGCGCTCGTCGAGCTGCTGACGCGCCTGGATCAGCGCGCGGTCGGCCTCTTCCGTCGCATCGGCGAGCTTGCGGCGCTGCTCGGCAAGGCTGCCTGCCTCCACCTTGGACTCATCATCGCGCTCGCGGCGGCGGACCTCGGTTTCAGCTTCGGCGGCGGCGATGCGCGCCAACTGATCGGTGTCGTCGAGCTGGACGAGCAGATCGCCACCCTGAACACGATCCTTGGCATTGACGATGACGGCGGCGATCTCGCCGGGGCTTGCGGCGGCGATGTGGACCTGCCCACCCTTCGGCTCGATACGGCCGGTGGCAGATGCCGCCCATTCGGGCTGATAGCGCACGACGGCCGCGGTCTCCTGGCTGGCCACCGAGCCGGGGCCGTCGGGGCCACCCCCGGGCGAGCGCGCATTGGGCTGCCATGTGAGCATTGCGCTCACGGCCGCCGCAGCGACGAACGCCACCGCAATCGTGGCGATGGTGGAATCGATCTTAGCCATGTGCTTTACGCCTCTTCGTGAGATCGGTGATTTCGGGAGCGTCGAGCCCCTCGGGGCGGCGCTTTTCTCCAACGATGCGACCGTCCTCGATTTCAACGATACGGTCGGCAAACGGTATGGTGCGCGGATCGTGGGTGACGACGAGGACCGAGCGATCCTGCTCCTTGGCAATGCGTGACAACAGCTCCATCACCTGGCGACCGTTCTCGGTGTCGAGCGCCGCGGTCGGTTCGTCCGCCAGGATGACGGATGGCGATGTCGCGATGGCACGGGCGACGGCGACGCGCTGCTGTTCACCGCCCGACATGTTGGCGGGATGGTTCTTCAGGCGATGGCCGAGACCGACCTCGCGCAGGCACTCCTCGGCACGGGCCGCCGCCTTGAACCCACGGTCACCGCGCACGTCGAGCGCAATGCGCACGTTCTCCAGTGCGGAGAGCGTCGGGAACAGGTTGTAGGACTGGAATATGAAGCCGATATGATCGCGGCGCAACTTCGCCAGCTTCTCGGGCGGCAGGCCCTCGGTGTCGTGCCCGGTGACGCGGATCGTTCCCGAGGTCGGTGTCATGATGCAGCCGAGGATCGACAACAGCGTCGTCTTGCCGGAGCCCGACGGGCCCATCAGCAATGTCAGCTCGCCGCGCTTGAGAGCGAGCGAGACACCCTTCAACGCCGTGATCTTGCCGGCACCGGAGCCCAGCTCCTTCACGACATCGACGGCTTCCAATACAGCTTCGCTCGTCATCTGTTGAACACCATGGCTGGATCGATCTTGGTCACCTTCATGATGGCGGACATCGCGGAGATGGCGCACATGAAGACTGTTACGGCAAAGAGGACCACAGCGAGCCACGGTGTCATCACCAGTGGCAGCGGGGTGTCGCGGCTGGCCAAAACCACCCCCATCGCGATGATCATGCCAAGCGTGTAGCCGATAACCGCACTCAATCCCGCCTGGCCCAAAATCACTTTGTGAATGTAGCCGGATGAGGACCCCAGGGCGCGCAGCGTGGCGAACTCGTTCAGGTGGTCCTTGGTCGACGAGTAGAGCGTCTGGGCGACGATCACCGTGCCCACGAGAAGTCCCAGAAGCGCACCGCCTATGAGAGCCACGCCCGCGCCGGTCTTGAACAACCATGTCTTCAGACTGCGGTCGCGGAACTCCTGCTTGGTCAGGACTTCAGCCGACTCCAGGCGGTTCTTGAGATTGGCGCGAACGGTTTCGATGTCGGCACCCGGCTTCAACTTGACGAGCAGGAAGCTTGTCGACTCGTTGTCGGCGCCGAGCAGATGGCGCGCGCGTGCGAGCGTCGTGTAGACGTAGGGCGACTGTGTGAAGGAGCGAACGCCTTCGGTGAGCGCCTTGATGCGGACGCGGCCCATCGTGACCTGTGCGGTATCGCCGATGCCAGTTACATCCAGGTCGCGCAGGTACGACTTGTCGATGGCGACGCCATCGGGCGTCTTCACATCGGCCCACGTCCCGTTCTTCAGCGCCCAAGGTACGAGTCCCTGGTCCTGCGGATCGGTGCCGACGACGACGACGCGCGTCGAGCCGCCGCTGGGCTTGCGCCATTCGGCGAACGAGACCACCAGCGGCACAACGTCGGCGACGCCCGGCGTGGCCAGCGCCTGATGACGCTCGCCCGACTTCAGGAGCAGTCCGCCATCCTCGAAGCTCTTGGCGCCGAACGTCGTGATCCACAGATCCGCATTGGTATGGTCGATGTTGGCCGTGATCATGCGGCTGGAGCCCAGGTAAAGTCCAAGCTGCACGGCGACGAGCACGATCGAGAACAAGATGCCGACCAGCGTCACGACGAGGCGAATGCGGTCGTGGAACAGGTTGCGGAAGGCGAGCGTCAGGATCATCTCATGGGACCTTGCGTGAATGCCGGGGCGGCAAGTTGCCTGCCTGTGACGACTTGAAACGACAGAGTATTGCCAAACGTAAAGCAATATCGATCGCGATCATGAACAAGTGAAGTAGGGCGCAACAACGGCGTGACGACCCTAAAAACCAGATCATTGGTCAAAAATACAGGGCGACTTCCAGCCGCAGACCTTGAAAACCCTCTTAACGAGTTAATTGTTAAGGTCTTGCCAGAGCGCGCGCGCGCATGGCCAAACTCGCCCCGCCTTTCGGGCTTCGGTGTGCCGTGCGCCGATACCGTTCCACCGTTTCGCCGCTTTGGCGTGCTGAAAGTTCTGCCGATCCAACTCCAGAAAGCGATGCGAACCATGTCCACTGTCGCATTCAAAACAACAACCTGGCCGGCTGCGGCAACGCCGCATTTAAAGGCGGACCGAACGGCGTCTCGCCGCGTGTTGAGCGCTGTCTTCGTGGCTGCGGCGGCGCTCATCATGGCCGATGCCGCGACCGCCGGGCCGCGCGAAGCCGGGATCTGGTATGACGACACCGGCAAGGGTGCGGTGCAGATTTTTGCCTGCGGCGAAAACCTCTGCGGCCGCATCGTTTGGCTCAAAGAGCCGATGAACGGAAAAGGCCAGCCGCTGACCGATGGATATAATCCCAATCCGCAACTGCGCAACCGCCCCATCTGCGGACTGCAGGTGCTGGGAGGGCTGGCGCGGCAGCCGGATGGCACGTGGGACGAAGGCTGGGTGTATGATCCCAAGGTCGGCAAATCCTACGATGCGGCGATCGAGCTGGCGGGTCAGAACAAGCTGATCCTCACCGGCTACAAAGGCTTGCGCCTGCTCAGCAAGTCGTTCACGTGGACGAAGGCGCCCGAAACCCTGCCCATTTGCGACAGCGAAACGGCGGCAGCACGCTGAATCTCGTGTCGAAGGCGGCGCCATAGCCGGTTCAGCTCAACTTGCTGTGAACTCTCCGGCTTGCTTGCACTCTCGGGCTTGCTTGCACCGTCATCACGAAAAAGCCCGCTGGCGATCAGCGGGCTTTCTCTAATCATGCCCTATTCGGCTGCACCCGAACCTGCGACCTGACGGTCGGCGATAGGGGTGACCACACGCTTGGCCTCGATAGCCGCCAAGCGGTCGACAAATTCGACGGCCCGATCGACCACGATATGGCGCTGCCGGTCGAGCGTGATCATGTGGTAGCAGTCGTCGAGGATGACGCTCTCGACCACGCCGCCCAGCTTGCGCTGAAGCTGGAAGGTGTTTGACAGGTCGCTTTGGTCATCGAAACGCGGATGCATGATCAAGGTCGGCTTGTCGATGGTGCCAAGCAGTGTCTTGACGTTCGAAACCAGGCGACGGAACTGGTAGACGAGGCCGCCACCACGCCCGAACAGATCCTCCATCGGACGCTCATCAGCGGTGAATCGCTCGATGACGAACTTGCGGATGCGCTCGTCCTTGATGCCGTAGGGCGCACGCTGGCGGAAGTGGAACAGGCGTGCGGTGAAGCGCTCGCGGACCAACCGGAACAGGTTGAAGTACCAGGGGATCGCCCAGCCGTTGGGCCAAAGAGTCGGCGCCAGCAGAATTACGCCGCCGATCTTGTCAGGCTGACTTGCGGCAAGCTGCAGCGACAGCACGGCGCCAGCCGACAGACCGCCCACATAGATGGTGTCACAGGTCTCTGCCATCTCCCGATACGCCGTCTCGAGACCAGCGTACCAATCCTCATAGGTCGAGATGCCCGAGATATCGGTACCAGCCGTCATGCCCGGGATGAACGGGCAATTGACCGTGTAACCCTCTCGGCCAAATGACTGGGCGAGATAGCGAAGCTCATCAGGCGTTCCGCCAAGACTGTGCACCAACAGCACGCCCAGACGCCCGCCTGGAATCTTGTAACTGCCCTGATGGCCTTGTATTTTTTCTTTGTTGCTCATGCAGTTATCGCAACTCACTTCCACGCTACTCGAATATCAGGAGTAGCCCAAGTTCGTCCCTGTAGCCATCCCCCAGTTGTAGGGGCTGCTACGATGAGCCCAGACGGTCCTGATGCTTCCTCACGGTGAACGCCTGTGCGGACCCGACGGTCCACGCGGCGCACTTATCGTTTCTCTTCGCTCCGGTCTGACTGCACCCAGCTTCAACGGCCAGGTGCTGCCAGTTCGTCGCGCTCAGCACAGCTGCGGTTCGATCGCTGCACTGCACATTCGACGTGCAAACCTCTTTCTTCTGCCAGAGTTGAGCCAGAATGCGATATGTCAGTCTGACGCAACCTGATCGCGAAGCTGTAACAATCTGCAACAATTGATGGAATATCGATTGCTGATGACCAGTTACAGCGGCCGTTCGAGGGCCGGTAAAGTACGCGAACGCGGGTGTGTTACCTGGATTTGGCAGGATCGTGGCAATGGTCATCCCATGTTGCACTGCAGCGTGGACAACGTACTGCGGCACACTGTCCCCTCGCCCACCGGCGCATGGATCAACCCAGCGCATGCCTGATGCTCTCCCCCACCTCGTCACCGCCGCAGCGCGACTGGATCGCACGCAGCTTGCCGTTGAGATCGTTGCCAATTGATGGAGGCTACCGGCCCAATGCCGGCTAGGCGCGGGTGTTCGTTCGGTATGATTAAACCGCGTTTACGGAGCGGCCCGGTTTGGCCCGTGGGGCGCAGGCCGGGAGCGGCCTTTGCCAGCGAGGGCGATGTAGGCCACGAGTGCGGCGAGCAAAGCGAAGATGTAAGGCGTCGGCGTCGCTTGAGTGAGGGTGGCGGTGCCCCACACGCCAGCTCCCGCGATCAGGGCCGCGAGCGCGCTCGGCTGGCTGCCAAAGCGCGTGAACAGACCGAACACCAGACAGACGACGACGCCCGAGCTGCCGAACGCCGCGGCGATTTCGACGAGGTCGCGGATGGACGTCGCGGTCATTGCGAGCCCGTAAGCGACGAACGTCAAGACGACCACACTTGCGCGAACCGCGATGAGGCGCGTGCGCTGGCTGGGGTTGCCTGCCAACTCCATTACGACATTGTGAGACAGCAGCGACGCGGCGGCGATCAACGTGGAGTCCACCGTCGACAGGATGGCCGAAATGACGGCACCTGCAAAAACGATGTAGAGCAGGTTCGGCATCAGCCGCTCGGCGAGCTGGGGCACGACCTGCTCAAGCTGATCCCCCGACAGGCCCGGCAGGAGGCTCGGGCCGATCAGCCCCAGGTAGACGGGAATGAGTCCGACAGCGAGATAGAGACCGGCGCCCGCCATGGTCGCACGCGCGGCGACTTCTGCGGAACGGCAGCCCAGAATGCGCGAAACGAGTTCAATGGCGACGACCGTGCCACACACAGGCACGAGCCAGTGTTCGACGCGCTCGGCCCAGGACTCGCCTTCGCCCGTGCTCATGAGATCGAGGCGTTCTGCAGGCAGGGTTGCCAGGCTTTGCGCAAATCCGCCAAGTTCGGCGGAGGCCAGGACGGCCAGCACCACAAGCCCGACGATAACGGCGAGGCCCTGGACGAGATCGGTGATGGCGTCGGCCATCAGGCCGCCCAGCACGGTGTAGGCCGAGACAACGATCGCGGCGAAGGTGATGGCGATCGTCACGTCGGTTTGCGATACCGCGCTCACCACCTGGCCGAAGGCGCGGATCTGTGCCGCAGCCCAGAAGATGCTGCCCGGCACCAGCAGGATCACGACGAGGCGCTCGGTCAAGGTGCCAAAGCGCTCGCGAAAGAAATCGGCAAAGGTCGTCAGTCCGCGACGCCAGAGCGCGGCGGCGAATACGAACCCGGCGATGAACAGGGAAAGCGCATAGCCGAACGGATCGAACTCGGCGCCGCGCAGACCCTGCTCATAGACGGAGCCCGACGTCCCGACGATGACCTCGGCACCAAACCATGTCGCAAACACCGTGAACGCGCCCACCACCGGCCCGAGCCGGCGACCGGCGTTGATGTAGTCGCTTTCGGTGGTGATGCGGCGCGACACGAGGGCGCCGATGAGGAACTGAATGAGGATGTAGCCGATCACGCCGGCCATGACTGCATTCATCTGCCGTCCCCGTCCCGTGCCCCCGAACGATGCAGCCGGCATGACCGGAACTGCCCGATGCATCAAAGCGGGGCAGCTGCCCGGCGGTCAAGCTCGGAGCCCATGCGCGCCTGTCGGCACTCGAGCCGCCCACCGGGGACGTCGATGCGCCTCCCATGCGAACCCGGCATGCGCAGGCAGGGTCTCCAAAGCGCGGTTTTGTGCCACATCAGCTATGCCGGCTTTGCGCAGTGCCGTCATTCTTCATGCGCATTTTGCGCTATATAGGTGAGGGATGACGGCCTGGGATGTGAGGATCTGCCGCCGCGGCGGCAAACCGGGCCAGCCGGTGTTGTCGTGCTCGTCGTTAAACTATGAAATCCTAGGCTGCGAGACCAATCGAGGAGCATTTTCGTTGCCAGGACGTGCCGCACGCCCCATCGTTTCGCTGATCAGCTCGTTTGCCGTTGTGGTGGCCGGACTGCCGCTGCCGTCCACCACCGCGGTGGCCGGCGGCGCATCGATGACGCGGGCTGAATACGACGCCTGCCAGACCCGCGATGAAGCCTCGTTCCGCTCCGCCATCGAAGCAATCATTGCAAAGGCGCTCGAGTCGAGCGTTTCCAAGGTCGACTACAACGCCATCGTCAAGGATCAGTGGCGCGCGGGCAACCTCGACCAGATCGTCGATGCGCGTGTCGATATCGCGGTCGGCGAGGTGCGCGACGAGACGAGCTGGGGCGCGCTGATCAAGAGCCTCGGCTCGAAGGAAAAGGCACAGGAACTGGCGACGGCGGTCGCGGAACGGGTCTACCGCTCCGACGCCATGAAGGCTGCCATCGAAGGGCTGGCCACAGGCGTTGCGCAGGACCTGGGCCAGCGGCTCGAGCTGGCAACTGCGGATGCCGCACAGCCGGCACTCGCCTGCCTGGAGGCATACCTCGGACCACGCTACGGCAACGCGGTGGCAGGCTTCGTCACGGATGGCGGCGACGGCGAATTCTCGCTCGATGGCGATTCAAACTCGGTTTCGGTCAGCAGGTCCGACATCCTGAAGCAATCGGGCGGCGGCATTACCGGCGTGGCGATCCTGGTGCTGCGCCGGCAGATGGCCAATCTGGCGCGGCGGCTGGGACAACGGCTCGTGGGGACGGTGCTGTCACGCATCGTTTCGGCGGCAGCGGGCGGGGTCGGGCTGGTCCTCATCGCCAAGGATATCTGGGACCTGAGGCACGGGGTGCTGCCGATCATCGCCGACGAAATGAAGTCGGAGGCGACAAAGGACAGCGTGCGCCAAGAGCTGGCGACGGCGCTGGCCGAGCAGATCCGCGAGCACGTCAAGGAGATCGCGGACAAGGCCGCCGAGCAGGTGGTGGAGGTCTGGCAGACGTTTCGCCGGGCGCACGCCAAGGTGCTGGAACTTGCCGAGAGCAACCAGCGCTTCAGGGACTACCTCAACGGCCTGGCGGCGCGGCAACTGCCCCGGCTCGATGCCGTGGTGGCGCTGATCCTTGCCGAGGAAGGCGTGGCGGGCGTGCCACGGCGTCTCGACGACGGGACGCTCGACCAGGCGGTCTCGCACCTGCCGGCCGCCGCGATGGAGATCGCGGGCGTGCAACGATCGCTGGAAACGGGGCTGAAGTGGCAAGCGGTGGCCGGCGACAGGATCGACGCCGTGGTCGCCAATGGAATCTACCGGCAAGCGAAGCCGGACGACTTCACCAGCGCCAGCCTGCAGCAACTGCTGAGCGTCGGTGACCGCCTCGCCATATCGCGTCTTGCCGGCGTTTCGCCCGGTGCGCGCAACACGCTGTTCGAATTGCGAGGCGATGCTCTCAAGCCGCTGGCGCGCAGCCTCGCGGAAGGCGAGCTGGAAACGCTGGCGGGATACCTTTCGCGCCTCGACCAGGGGCCGCGCGAACGCGTGCTCAAGGCGGTCGCTGACGAGCCGGGCGTGATGCAGCTGATCGCGCCGGACCGGGTGCGCAATGCGGTGCTGGCGAGCCGCGATCAGATGGCGGCCGTCGACATGATGCTGCGGCAGCAAGGCGTGCTCGACCCCGCGGCCGCATACGAGGACGTAGTGCGCGCATGGAAGGGGCAGGTTTCGCCGCTGCTGGTGTGGGAAAAGCATCCGATTGCGGTCGTCCTGCTCGGCCTCGCGGCCCTTGTCGTGCTGCTGGTCGTGGTGCGGCTGTTCAAGCCGCGCCGCCCGCGGCCGCCAGGCGATGGGGACACTTCGGGGGGAACGCGGACGGGCGCCGAACCACCGTCCGATCAACCACGCCCAGCACCGGTTGCGGTCTCACCATCGCCGAAGGCGACTGCCACCTGAGGGCGTCCTTGCGCAACCGCTGCGCGCGG
>CAZDNY010000044.1:0-12128 GCA_964506885.1 uncultured Hyphomicrobiaceae bacterium
TCGCCGGCCCGACCGCCTCGGATGGCAAGCCTCAGACCGCCTCAAAACCGCTCCCCCATCGCACGCTTCGACTATGGCCCGACCGGATCTCATATTCGCGCAACGACCGTATCATCCTCAATGTCGTGTCACCCCGCGCCTGCCACCTGACCCTCGTCAACGTCGACCACAACGGCAAGGCCACGGTCCTGTTTCCCAACGAGTTCACGCGCGACAACCTCATCAAGCCCGGCAAAATCACCAGATTGCCGCCCGCCGATGCACTCTATTTCTTCAGGCTCCAGCAGCCTGGAACGGAAAAGTTCATCGCGATTTGCGAGGAAGGCCAGCCCGTGCCCGCCGGCATGACGCCAAATCTGACACATATGAATTTCACGGAGCTCGGTGACTGGGAAACGTTCCTCGACACCTCGGTCGAGGCTGCCACACGTCCGCGCGTGCCCCTCGACAACGGCGATGACCGCGATCGCCGCAGCCGCGCACGCAAAAACGCTCTGCCCGCACCACCCGAACTCTCGCCCGCCCAGTCGCGTTCGGCTGTCACGATCACGATCGCACCATGACGACCGGCCGCCTGCTCGAGGCGTCACCACAGGCGCACGCCACATATCCGGTTAACCTGCGACATGTTTTCCGCGATGTTCAAAAACCGCCTCCAAAACCCCAGGTTAACGATTGCGACACAGGCAAGGCTCTGCACAGGTTTTTTTTCGTCCCGCCGCTGGCCGCGGTCTTTACAGCCCCCCCTGTTTGCCCCATATCTCGCGTTCGCAACTTGAGCGTTTTCGGCGGTCTCTGCTGGTTTAGAGCGCCATCTGGTCCAACTTCGACTGGTGGAGGTCCCATGCGATGGAAAAATTCCCCTCTGCTGTAGAGCTTCTTGCAACCCGCAGGCCCGATCGCCCGGTGCTCGGCGTGCGCCCGCACGCGACCGCCCGCGCCGCCCGCTGGTTCCTGAATGCATTTCCCGGCGACGTCGCCTACGCCTATAAGGCCAACAGCTCCGTCTTCCTGATCGGCGCGCTCTACGGCGCGGGCATCCGCCACTTCGACGTCGCCTCCCTGCCCGAGCTCGAGGACGCCGCGACAATTCCGGGCGTCGAGCTGCATTTCATGCATCCGGTCAAGTCGCGCAGCGCCATTCGCCGCGCCTATGAGCTTGGCGTGCGCTCTTTCGCGCTCGACAGCGAAGACGAGTTGCAGAAGATCATTGAAGAGACGACCGGCACCAAGGGCCCCGCGCGCGACCTCAAGCTGTTTGTGCGCATTTCGGTGCGGCCGAAGAACTCTCGCGTGCCGCTGGAGCGCAAGTTCGGCATCCAGGGCGTCGCTGCCGCGCGCCTGCTGGTCAAGACCCGCCAGGTGGCCCACGAACTCGGCGTCACCTTCCACGTCGGCTCCCAGACCCTGACGCCGGACGCCTACACCGCCGCACTCGATGAGGTGAACCATCTGGTCGTCACCGCCGGTGTGGTGGTCGATCGCCTGGACGTCGGCGGCGGCTACCCGTCCTGCTATGCCGACTCCAAGCCCGCACCCCTGTCGGCCTTCATGGAGGCGATCACCACCGGCATCGACAAGATGGCGGTGCGCGAGGATGTGCGCCTGATGTGCGAGCCCGGCCGCGCGCTGGTCGCCGAGGCCGAAAGCCTCATCGTCCGTGTCGACGCCCGCCGCGGCAACGACCTCTACATCAACGACGGCGCCTACGGCACGCTATTCGACGCCGCGCACCTGGGCTTCGTTTTCCCCGCGCGTCTCGTCAGCCGCCCGCAGATCGCCGGCGAAACCCTGGCGCCGTTCGAAATGTGGGGACCGACCTGCGATTCGATCGACCAGATGAAGGGCCCCTTCATGCTGCCGGCGGATATCAGGGAAGGCGACTACATCGAGATCGGCAACGTGGGCGCCTACGGCCGTGCCATCGCCGGCTCCTTCAACGGCTACGGCATCTACGACGAGGTCATCCTCGCCGACGAACCGATGATGACCATGTACGACGAGGACGCCGCCGGCACCCGCGAGGCCCGCGGCTGAGCGTCCCTCAGGCTCTCGCGCCCCACGACGAATACCAAGGAAAGCCAAGGAGAGCGGAGCACCGCTCTCCATTTTTGTTCTCTGCTTAGGGCAGACCTACCAAAGCAGAGGCGTATCCGCCGATCCGCCCCCGGCATCCCGATCAGATGCCCGATGCCACCTTCTCCAGGGCCCGCTTGGTCGACTTGTTGAAGATGCCGTGCGCGGCACCGCGGTAGAGCCCACGCCGCGCCAGCGATCTCTGGATAGCGCGGCGCGTCGCATAGCTCCAGGCGTGCGGCCGGTCGATCAGTTCCCGCGCCGCTTCCTTGTGCCCCGCCCCGAGCGCCGCCAGGAGATGCTCCGCCGCCTTGTCCGCACTGCGTGCCACGCCGCGGCCCTCGTCATAAAAGAACGCCAGCTCCCTGTGTGCACCCGCATGCCCGCGATCAGCCGCCGTCTGCAGCAGCCGCACCGCCTCGGCCAGATTGGCGATTCCGCCTTGCCCACGCACAAGCATCAAGGCGAGGTTGAACATCGCCCGCGTGTCACCGCGCTTGGCCGCCAGTTCATACCACTGCCGCGCAGCCTTGGTATCACGTCCGACACCCTTGCCCTGGCTGTACAGGAACCCCAGGCTCGTCATGCCGGCCGCATCGTCCGCATCCGCCGCCAGACGATATAGTCTCAGCGCTTCGGCCAGATCCTGCCCCACCCCGTGTCCGAACTCGTAGAGCACGCCCAGCGCCGACATCGCCGCCGGGTAGCTGAGATCGGCAGCTGCCTTGTACCAGCGCGCCGCCGTCTCGGCATCCTTGCGCACGCCCCGGCCCTGCTCGTAAAGCCGCCCGAGCCGGAACATCGCTGCCGGCAAACCGGTCTCCGCTGCGATCTGGTAGAGCTTCGCCGCCTCGGCAAATCCCGCCGCGTCGCTGGCTCTGCTTTCCGCCTTGAGCCCGTCCTCGTAGGCCTTGACCTGATCGGACCGCGTCGTCGTGCGCAACGTCGACCCTGTCACCACCGACGCCCACGGCGAGGACGGTCTTGCCATCTTTTCCAGCCGGATCATCGCCAACTCGGTGAAGACGCCGTCCGGAAACGCCGCGATGTGCTTTTCCAAAAGCGACCGGTCACGGGTCGATTTGATCTTCTCCCAGGCCTTCAGTTCCGCCACATGCCGCGCGTCGATACCCGCCAGAGGCCGCTCACGGTCTTCAGGTTGCGCCATCTTGGGGCGGAAGAAGAACTCGCCCGTCAGCGAGGAATGCTCCCAGGGCACTTGCTTGTTCGCCGTAACCCGTAACACCTGCCGCCGTGTGCGCCGGAACGTCTCTTCCAGCGGTATGCCTTCTTCCAGGATATTGGCCGCAAGTGCGCCGGAGTAGGGGCTGTTGGGTCCATCTCCGTCGAGCGCCACGTCTCCGGGTCCGGTCGCAAACGCAATCAAGGTACCTGCCGGCGATTGCACCGGCGCCAGTCCGCGCGCCGTGGACCGTGCGCGCGAGGGATAGGGATTGTCCCGGCAGGCGTCGAGTATCGCGATGTTGAGCCGGCTCTCCGCACTCTGCATCGTCCGCAACAACTCGGTCAGGCTGATGCCCTGCAACGGCACCTCGCCAGCCTCGGTAATGTCCGCGCCCACCGGGATCAGGTAATTCTGCCCGTCCACCTGCACGCCATGCCCGGCATAATAGAAAACACCGACGCTATCGCCGCCGCGCAATTCACGGCCGAACGCCACGATGGCCGCGCGCATGGCGAGTTGATCTGCATCGACGAGTGTACGCACCGTGAACCCGGCCTCCGTCAGGCTTCGGGAAATGGCCTGCGCATCGTTGCGCGGGTTGGCGAGCGGCGCCTTCATGTAGCTCGCATTGCCGATCACCAGCGCCAGCCGGTTCTCCGCCTGCGCCGGCGAGGCATGGCCAGCTAGGCAAAACACCGCGAAGAACAGGAGCACGAGGCCATAGCAGCATGAGACTGCGAGCACAGGCAGCCGCGGTGAGCGTGCCTGCAGCCGGCGGTTCGGCCGCGCACCTGGGGTCGGCTCTGCCAAAACGACCCGTGTACCTGTCTGCCCGAATATGACCACGCGCTCGCCGACCAATCCCGAACCCCAAATCCCTCGCCGCCCCGCCCACTTGCCCAATCTGCGGCACCAATCGCCGGCCCCCCGGCGGGACCGGATCAGCAGGCGTCTGCGAATCGGCATGAGAATACCCGCCCCAATCCGCGGCGACATCGCTCAGACTGCAGGTTTCCACCGGTTCCATAGGCAACCATTGTTGCGAAAAGCCCTGTCCCCGGCGCCGTCGCAATGCGACAGTGCAGCCGATTTTTGCAGATGAAACCGCACACTGCGGCGGCCAACACATAGAAGTTGCATAGCCATGCGAAGCGGCGGACAGATCCTGATCGAGCAGTTGCGCATCAATGGGGCCAAGCGCCTCTTCACCGTTCCCGGCGAAAGCTTCATCGCCGCGCTCGACGCCCTGCACGATGCAGCCCAAATCGATGTTGTCGTGTGCCGGCATGAAGGCGCCGCCGTCATGATGGCCGAGGCCACCGCTCGCCTTACCGGACCCGATCGCCCCGCAGCTGGCGTCGCCATCGTCTCGCGCGGCCCGGGATTGGCCAATGCCATGAGCGGACTGCACGTCGCCATGCAGAACGCCACCGCGATGCTCGTCCTTGTCGGACTGCCCCCGCGCGGGTTCGAAGGTCGCCGCGGCTTCCAGGAGGTGGCGATCGAACCGCTCACCGGCCTTTTTGCCAAGCACGCCGAAACCGTCCGTGATCCCGGTCGTCTCCCCGAAGCGGTCATGCGCGCCCTTGCCGTCGCACACGCCGGCCGGCCCGGTCCGGTCGTCCTCGGGCTGCCCGAAGACGTGTTGATCGAAACGAGCGATGCCGCCGACGCGCGCCCGGTGGTCCCGCCCGAGCCGGGCCCGACCTACGACGACATGATCCGCCTCGCCGATGCCATCGATGCCGCCGAGTGGCCCATACTGCTGATCGGCGGGTGTTGGGATGCGGGCTCGAGCCACCGGCTTCAGGAGTTTGCAGAGCGCCTCGATCTGCCGGTCATGACCGCCTTCCGCAGCCAGGATGCGATCGACAACCGCTCGCACTGCTACTGCGGCCACGCCGGTCTGTCACCGCCGCCCAAGCTCCGTTCGGCCATCGCCTCTGCCGATTTGATCGTCGCCATCGGCACCCATCTGGACGAGATCACCACCGGCGGCTACGACACGATCGCCGTGCCCGGACCGCGCCAGACGCTCGTCCACGTCCATCCCGATGCCGCCGCGATCGGCCGCAATCACCACACACCGATCGCGATCGTTTCATCGATTGCGCGCTTCACCCGCCATCTCGACGATCTCATGCCTTCGATCCGCCCCGGCATGCAACAGCACTGGAGCCGGTTGCGCGCCGATATGCGCGCGGCCTATACCGCCTCACGCAATGTGCCGCCCTCCTCGGGGGCGTTGCGTCTCGAGGACGTCATAAAGCACCTCGACTCGACACTCCCCGAAGACGCCATCATCACAAACGGAGCGGGCAACTACGCCGCCTTCCTGCACCGCATCTTCACCTACAAGACACCGCGCTCGCAGCTCGCCCCGATATCGGGATCGATGGGCTATGGTCTGCCCGCCGCCATTGCCGCCAAGCTCGCCCACCCCGAACGCACGGTCGTCGCCATCGCCGGTGACGGCTGCTTCCAGATGGTTGCCCAGGATCTCGCCACCGCCGTCCAGTTCGGCGCCGCAATCATCGTCATCATCGCCAACAATTTGGGGTTCGGCACGATCCGCGCCGCACAAGAGCGCCAATACCCAGGGCGCGTCGTAGCCACCAGTCTCGTCAATCCGGATTTCGCCACTCTCGCCGCGGCGCATCACGCGCAAGGTCGCCGTGTCGGCGATCTTGAGCAATTCGAAGAAGCCCTGTCGGCAGCACTGGCCGCAACCGGGCCCTTCATCATCGAGCTGTCTCTTGATCGCAATACGCTTGCGCCCGGAATCGTAATCGGCGCAGCGCAGGCAGGCTTAACAAAACCCAAATAGAACACCCTAATAAATCGTGAAATTAACGATTTTCTAATTAGTCAAATAAATAGGTCGATGTAGACCAGCCGCCCCGATTGAGATAAACAAACAATTACACACGGCATTTGGAAGAAGTTGACCGTCTTCGGGAAATGGATCTGATCGTGGGAATGAGTGGCGAACAGGAGCGCAGTTGGGGCAAGATCGGGGTGATGATTTGCTTTGCCCTGTCGGCCGCACTGCTCGTCAACTCACGACTTCACGGTAATTCGCTGACCAGCGGATCCACCCAAGCATCGAACCTTCCTGTGACCGCGTCGACTGCTCTACACAACCGCTGACCGACTGTAACGCTGCTGCACCGAAATCGAGCGAATCCCGGCAACCGGGGTTCGCTCTATTTTTTTGGTGGCGGTCAGGCATTCGCATGCGCGGAATCCTGCGACGGCGATCACCCCCGTTGGGTCTCGTCGCGGCCTTGCCGCTCAGGCGACTTCAGCGATCGTCAGTATGAAATCCACGTCGCGCTTCAAATCTTCCGCCAAGCGCAGCTGCTCGGCCGGCTCCATGGCCACCAGCGGCGGCCGCACGATCAGCCACTGCGGATCGTTGCGGTAATACGCGATGAGCGCCTTGAGACCGGGAATCGTCGGCGCCTTCAGGATCGCAGCACGCACCGCAGCCACGCGTTCCTGCTGTTGCGCTGCATCGGCGGCGTCCACCCCCTCATAGAGAGCGCGGATGGCACGAGCCTGGACATTCGCAGTCGCCGAGATACATCCCGCCGCCCCGCGCTTCATACCCTCGAGCAGGAAGCTTTCGGAGGCCGGAAAGAACGCGAGATCGGGAAATGCATCCATCAGCGCCAGTGTGTTCGACATGTCACCTGAGGAATCCTTCAGGCCGACGACCTCCTCGGGAAATGCGTTGACGAGTCGATCGATCAGCTCCGCCGTGATCGGCACCGCCGTCATTTGCGGGATGTGATAGAGAAAAAGACGCAGACGATTGTCACCGACTTCCTCGATCAGTTCCGCGTAATAGCGGAACAGGCCTTCCGTATCGGGCTGCTTGAAGAAATAGGGCGGCAGGACCAGAACACCGCCACACCCCAGATCGACCGCATGTTGCGTCAGCACGATCGTGTCGGCGAGCGAAGGTGTGCCAGTACCCGGCATCAGGCGTGCAGGATCGATGCCTGCGTCGATGAGGTCTTCCAGCAACTCCATCCGCTCGTCCAGCCCCAGTGAAGGCGCCTCGCTGGTGGTGCCGAACGGCGCCAGCGCATTGCAGCCTTCATCCAGCAGCCACTCGCAATGCTCGATGAAGCGATCCGCATCTGGTCCGCCGTCTTCGGCAAAGGGCGTCAGCACAGGCGCGATTACGCCAGCCAGTTGTGTCGTCTCTTGCATCGAAACTCTCTCGCGCCTGCGCGCCTTGCCACTGTTGCTGATATCCCGGCGCCAAGCCACCAACTGCACCGGACGCGGGCGGACCCTAGACATTGCAGCGCCGGCCCGCAAGACATGCCTGTCGCGTCGCAAATCAAAATCGATATATCCGTTCCATCGCGGGAAAGGCACCGGCACGTCACATCAGCCGCATGACCAGGATCCACCCCGTCACGAAGATAGGCGACAGCAATGTCGATATCAGCACCGCACCGGAAACAAACCGCGGCTGACGGTTGTACTCGGCGCAAAACAACGCCAGCAGGACGCCCACCGGTGTGGCCGCAGCGACCACGTACAGATCCGTGAGATCATCGGGCATGCCCAAAGCAATCGCCAGTACCCAGGTGAGCGCCGGCGCCAGCAAAAGCTTGAGTAGCAGAACCAGACTCATCGGCCCGGCTTTGAGTGCCCCGCGACCCGTTTCGGCAAGCTGCGCTCCCAGCGCGAACAACGCCAGCGGTGGGAACGTCGCCCCGATCAGTTCCAGCGGGGTCGCAACAATCGGCGGCAGCCGGATATCGGCAGCGCGCAACCCGAGCCCCACGATCACAGCGGGCACCACCGGCGTTTCGAAAGCCATCTTGAGACGCGCCAGCATGCCTTTCTCCGTGCGTGCCGGTGCCAGCATCCACGCCCCCACCGACACGATCAGCATGGTCATCATCGAGGTAATGACCGACTGGTGCAGAATGAAGCTCTCAGGGAAGGCAAGTTTGACGAGCGGAATGCCGTAATTGCCGACATTGGCATAAACCGTCGCCATCGCCAGGATCGGCGCGTATTCCGCCGGCAGACGGAACAGCTTGGCAGCAAACCAGCCGACCGCCATCAGCAAACCGAATTGCACGGCGGTGAAATAGATCGTCGGCCACAGCTCGCCGATCGGCTGGCGCGCCGAGGCGAGGAAGTGGACGAGGAAGGCCGGCATGATGACGAAGACGAGCAGCCGGTTGAGGCTTGGCACATCCAGCTTCAGCTTGAGCTGCGCGCCCCATCCCAGCCCGACGAGGGCCACGATCGGCAACGTCACATTCATGAGGATGTCGGTGAAAAGCTGCATGTCTGCTGATGTGGGTCGCCTGCGGAGCAAGCCTCCTATCACGCTCCGGCCAGACGTGCCATCTGCCCTGTCCCCTGAACGCCCACCAGCTCGGCCAGCGCTGGCCGGACGCGTTCGCTTCGTGGCCCCATCTATTCATGGCAACGTCCCACCAATGAGAGCGGCGCTTTTTTGTTGGCCCCCTCCAAGCCTTTCGCTAAGACACCACGAGACCGCGAAAGCCGCCAGACGGCACCTCGAAAACCAAGAAAATACGGAGCAGACGAAATGGCCAAGGTCGCGTGGATCGGTTTGGGCGTCATGGGCTACCCGATGGCAGGCCACATCCTCAAGAAGGGCGGGCATGACCTCACCGTCTATAACCGCACCCACGCCAAGGCGGAAAAATGGGTTGCCGAATTGGGTGCCGGCCGTGCCGCGAACACCCCGGCCGCCGCTGCCGAAGGCGCCGACTTCGTCTTCTGCTGTGTCGGCAATGACGATGACCTGCGCGCCGTTACCATCGGAGAGGATGGCGCCTTCGCCACCGTCAAGAAGGGCGCCGTCTTCATCGACAACACCACGGCCTCCGCCAACGTCGCCCGCGAACTGCATGCCGCCGCCACCGCCGCCGGCTTCGGCTTCCTCGACGCCCCCGTCTCCGGTGGCCAGGCCGGTGCGGAAAACGGCGTCCTCACCGTCATGGTCGGGGGCGACAAGGACGTGTTCGAACGCGCCCGGCCCATCATCGATCACTATGCCCGCATGGTGAACCTGATCGGCCCGCCCGGAGCCGGCCAGCTCACCAAGATGGTCAACCAGATCTGCATCGCCGGCCTCGTACAAGGCCTCGCCGAAGGCCTCCACATGGCCCAGAAGGCCGGCCTCGACATTCCCGCCGTCATGGACACGATCTCCAAGGGTGCCGCCCAGTCCTGGCAGATGGAAAATCGCTGGAAGACAATGGTAGACGGGAAGTTCGACTACGGCTTTGCCGTCGACTGGATGCGCAAGGACTTGAGCATCTGCCTCGATGAGGCGCGGCGCAATGGTGCGAGCCTTCCCGTCACGGCCATCGTCGACCAGTTCTATTCCGAAGTGCAGCGCATGGGCGGCAAGCGTTGGGACACCTCCAGCCTGATCGCCCGTCTCAACAACGCCGACAAGAAACAGGCGTGACAGGCTGGGCATGACGGGCCAAGGATCCGCGCAGGGCGAAGCCGGAACAGCCACGAACGATGAACGCCGGTTGATCGACGAGATGGCGAAACGCAATCCCGTGTTTCGCCTTCTCGGCATTGAAATCGAGCTGGCCGAGCCCGGCCACACGCGCTTCGCCATGACCATGCGCGCCGAACTCACCAACACCTTCGGCTCCGGCCACGGCGGCATCATTTTCACACTCGCCGATATGGCTTTCGGCTTCACCTGTAATGCCGGCGGCGAGCGCGCACTCACAGCCAGCGCCGCCATCGACTATCTCGCACCCGCACCCGTCGGCGCCCGCCTCATTGCCGATGCCCGCGAAGTTGCACGCCAGGGCCGCAACGTCTTCTATGACGTCGTCATATCGCTCGAGGGTGGCGACACCATTGCCATCGTCCGCGGCCGCATGAAGGTGCTGGGCGGACCGGTCGTCGAGGGATAGTCCGCAAGCAGCCGTCGTGCTTTCCGCGCCGCCACACAGCACAGGACGCCGATCATGAAGAGCTATCGCAAGGAGCTGTGGTTCGACATCGCAGGGCGGCGCGCCTTCGTCAACATCACGCCTGACATCGAAGCCTGCCTGAAGGAAAGCGGTGTGCGAGAAGGCCTGGTGCTCGTCAACGCGATGCACATCACCGCGTCCGTCTTCATCAACGACGACGAAAGCGGCCTCCACCACGACTATGACGTCTGGCTGGAAAAACTCGCCCCGCACGCGCCAATTTCCCAGTACCGCCACAACCGGACCGGCGAGGACAATGCCGACGCCCACATGAAGCGCCAGATCATGGGCCGCGAGGTCGTCGTCGCCATCACTGACGGCAGGCTCGATTTCGGCCCCTGGGAACAGATCTTCTATGGCGAATTCGACGGCGGCCGCAGAAAACGGGTTCTCGTCAAGATCATCGGCGAATAAACCATTTCCGCCTGAGGCGGAATCGCGCCGCCGGCCCGCTTACCGACCAGACCACCCATGGCAGCATTCTTGGGGTGGTCGGGTGGGGGGAGCGAAATGGTTCCAGCCAAACCTGAAAGTCAATAGCAACGAGAGGCCGCCGACACCCAGCGCACACCGCCGCAGCGGCGGCTGATCCGGCAGCGTAAAGGAACCGCTAGCCTTTGCCCTTGCTCTTGCCCGCAGCAGCCTCCTGGGCCTTTCCCTGATCTTGCCCCCTGCCAGAGTCCTGTCCCTTGCCCGTCGGCACGAACGCAAGCGGAAGCTCCGTCGTGTATTTGATTTGCTCCATCGCAAAAGCGGACGACACCTTGGCGATCTCGATGCGGGCGATGAGGCGCTTGTAGAACTGGTCGTAGGCCGCGATGTCGGGCACCACCACGCGCAGCAGGTAATCGATATCGCCCGACATGCGGTAGAACTCGACCACCTCTGGAAAGTCGACCACCGCCTCGTGGAACTTCTCCAGCCATTTCAGCGAATGCTGATCGGTCTTGATGGAGACGAAGACCGTCACCCCGGCGTTCACCATGACCGGATCGAGGATCGCGACGCGCCGCTGGATGACGCCGGCTTCCTCCAGCTTCTGCATCCGCCGCCAGCACGGCGTCGTCGACAGGCCGACTTCCTTCCCGATCTCCGCCACCGGTCGCGTGCAGTCCTGCTGCAGCAGCTTGAGGATCTTCACGTCCATATCGTCGAGCATGACACCCCTCGAGAGAAGAAAATCGTTTCGATATACCTCGGTCAGTAGATCATTTTTGTGCTATGGTCCACTCAAAAGGCGATAGTTTGGTATCTTTTTTCGATTTTGCCCCTGATTGCGCTTGGAATTTCCGCCCTCTCCACGCATATTGAGTCACATCCGCACAACGCTGAGCGCTGTCGCGATGAGATCGAACCACGCGAACCGCATCGCACCACAAGGCGACGCACAGGCATCACGGATCGCACACAAGTGGGCCAGCCCCACCTAGCCAAGGCCGCCGAGAGATGAACGAGATCGTCTACCTGACCCCGGATTTCGCCATAACCGGCGAACTGGCGGCTGAAGATTTCGCCGACGCGGCTGCGCGCGGTTTCAAGGCGATCCTCAACAACCGTCCCGACGGCGAAGAAGATCACCAGCTCTCCGCCACCGCCGAGGCCGAACTGTCCTGGCAATCGGGGCTCAAGTACCGCCATCTGCCCTTGGACAAGCATGAGCTGTTCACCGACCCGGTCGTCGAAGGCATGATCAAGGCAATCGGAGAACTGGAAGGCCCGATCCTGGCCCACTGCAAGTCCGGACTGCGCTGCGCGATCGTCTGGGCTGCGGCAGCTGCGCGCTCCCCGCCGGTCGACGACGTGCTCGCCACGCTCGAGAAAGCCGGACAGGACCTGGATTTCCTGCGCGACGAACT
>CAZDNY010000045.1:0-12105 GCA_964506885.1 uncultured Hyphomicrobiaceae bacterium
CGGCGTGGCCCGAACTTCCTTCATCATTGTGGATACGGTAATTCTGGGCGTAGTCAATATCGCCCTCGATTACGGCCTGATCTTTGGCAAGTGGGGGTTGCCGGAAATGGGCATTGCCGGAGCCGGCCTGGCCCGCACGATTGCCGAGATCATGCTGTTGCCGTCGGTACTGGTGGCGGTCGCGGGCTACGTGCTGATGGTGCAGGCGTTGACGCGTGTCGTACCTGAGGAAAATCGTTTCGTGCGTTTTCCCTGGCCGAGCCGCTCGACGCTGTGGATCTACATGCTGGGCGGCTTTCGCGAGGAAGCGGCGGCGGCAACGGGTGCAGAGAAGCGCGAATGGGACCGTGCAGCGGTCGGACGTTTCATGGTGACGGTCGGATTTGCTGCATTTTTCGGGTCGCTGATCATGTGGAAGATCGGACAGAGTGGCTGAGATGGCGCGGGGAGGAGATTCAACTCGATGAGTGAAGCCACCGATATCCTGATGCCGGCGCTGTCGCCGACCATGGACACCGGCACGCTTGCCAAGTGGCTTGTGGCCGAAGGCGAGCGGGTGTCGGCCGGTGATGTCATTGCGGAAATCGAGACCGACAAGGCGACGATGGAAGTCGAGGCGGTCGAGGATGGCCGAATTGCCAAGATCCTGGTGCCGGCGGGAACCGAGGGCGTGAAAGTCAACACACCGATTGCGCGTATGACGCTCGATGGCGCCGGGCTTGCCGCGAGTGCCTCACCGCTAACCCCACCCGCAGCCCACGATCAAGGGGCCGAACGACGCGTTGAGATGGCGGACGTCGCACGCGCGGATGTTCCGCGTGAGGTTCGCACTGATGCCGGGTCGGAGGTTAGTGGTGTAACCCCCGCTGCATCGTCCGCGGAAACCGTGACCCAGACGATGCGCGAAGCGTTACGCGATGCCATGGCCGAAGAGATGCGGCGCGATCCGGACGTCTTCCTGATGGGCGAGGAAGTGGCGCTCTACGAAGGCGCCTACAAGGTGAGCCAGGGACTGCTCGACGAGTTCGGCCCACGCCGCGTCGTCGACACGCCGATCACCGAGCAGGGCTTTGCAGGCATCGGCGTCGGTGCTGCGTTTTCCGGTTTGAAGCCGATCATCGAATTCATGACGTGGAACTTCGCCATGCAGGCGATCGACCAGATCGTCAATTCGGCGGCCAAGACGCATTACATGTCGGGCGGACAGGTGGCCGTGCCGATCGTTTTTCGCGGTGTCAACGGTGCGGGCGGCCGGCTCGGAGCGCAGCATTCGCAATGCTATTCGGCATGGTATGCGCACGTGCCGGGCCTCAAGGTCGTGGCACCATCCAATCCGGCCGATGCCAAGGGCCTGCTGAAGGCGGCGATCCGCGATCCTGGACCGGTGCTCGTGCTGGAGAGCGAAAAACTCTACGGTATGTCGGGAGATGTGCCCAAGGGTGACGGGCATGTCATCGAGATCGGCCGGGCGCATGTGGTGCGGCGCGGCCGGGACGTCAGTATCGTCGCGTTCGGGCGCGGTGTCGCGCACGCGCTGGGTGCGGCCGATATGCTGGCGGAAGAGGGGATCGAGGCGGAGGTCATCGATCTTCGCTCGCTGCGCCCACTCGATATGGCAAGTGTCGTTGCATCGGTCCGCAAGACCCACCGGCTGGTGACGGTGGAGGAATCCTGGCCGGTATGTTCGGTCGGATCGGAAATCTGCGCGCGCGTTGCGATCGATGCGTTCGACGACCTGGATGCACCACCGGAGAAGGTGTCCGGGGCGGATGTCCCGCTGCCCTATGCCGAGGGCCTGGAGCAGTTGGCGCTGCCGGACGCGGAAGCCGTGGCGCGTGCCGTGCGGCGGGCCTGCCAGGGGGCACTGTGACCGGGTTGGCCCGATCGCCGTCCCCGGCTTTGTGATTTCGCGCAAACGGCGTATGCCTTACGGTCGCCAGACGCGGCGTTCAGGTGTATCAGTGGCACCATTGGGCGGAATTGGGCGCGGTCGTCGCGTGCGCAGCCGCATCATCGCCCCGTTCAATTTGATGCAGGAAGGTTTCCGGAGCATGGACGACAACGATTTCATCGAGCCGGAGGAACTGGAGCTGCCGGACGGCGTGCACGACGCGGAGATGGCGCTTGAAGTGCTCCGGGCCTGGATCGCGGATGGCGGCCTGCATGTGATCTTCAATCCTGAAACATTCGCGCATGACGTGTCGGAGTGGGGACGCTTGCTGGGCGATATCGCTCAGCATATCGCGCACGCCGTCGAACTCGACGGGCAGATGGGACGGGACGATGCGTTACGGGCCATGACCGAAGCGTTCCAGAGCAGTGCGGCGCGGACTGACCCCGCGCAGATGAGCGGGCGCATCAAGGGGCGCGTGGAGCATTGAACATGCGGCGAGACCTCGGCGCTGAACAAAGGCAGCGGGTATGAGTGAAGCAGATATCCTGCAAAGCCTGTTCGACGTGATCGACGCCGTGCTGGTTGTATTCTCCACGTTCTTTGCGATCGTTTCGGGCTATGTGGCCGCGTTGTACTTCTTTCTGGCGCGCGCACCGTTGTTGTTGCGCACGGTCGCTTTTTCGCTGCTGTCAGTGGGATTGGTCTTTCTGGGTGGGACCGCGACGGTCATCCAGAACCTGCAGAGCGGCCTGCTGACGGCGTGGGAGCGCATCGAGCAGCCCAGTATACCATTGCGCGACCTGCGCAATCCGGTGCCGGGTATGCATGTCGCGGGACTCTCCCAGCAAGAGATCGGTGTAGCAATCGGCTGGGCTGTTGCGCTGGCGGTCTATCTGGCGCTGTTCCACCTCACGTTCCTCTACCGCTGGCCGGGCGCGCCGACGCGGCACACTTGAGGAGCTGGCGGTCATGGCCATCGCAAGTCTTCATCCCGACGATCTGGGCGTGGGAGCGCGTCGGACGGCTGGCGCGATGGCTGGCCGCGATGATGTGGCAGCAGGGACGGCGATTGCGCTGATCGCGCCTTAGGAGGCTGACATGACGGGTGCCGGGACAGGACATGGCAAAGAACGCGGGCGTGGGACCGGTGATGGTGTGCGTTGCAAGGCATCGCCTCTGGCACGTAAACGCGCGCGCGCGGAAAATATTTCGCTATTCGTGCTCGACGGAAGTGGTCCTGGTGGGCGCATCATAGCGCGTGACGTCGCCGATTATGCCGCCCGGCGCGCCGCCGGATATGTGCGAGACGACGAGACGGCCGGTCGGAGCGGTGAGGGCGGCCAGCGCCTGGATCAGCTCGGGGCCTATGAAGCGGGACGCGATCGTCGTGTTGGCGGGGACCGGACGTCTGCCGTCGCGCTGCGTCCGTGGCACGGCGACTTCGATGACGTAAGCGATTATAAATCGGAGCAGGCCGGTCAGGACGAGGAAGCTGCGTTGGCGCGCCAGGTCTATGCGCCGGGCAGCTATGTCGCGCGCCCGCATGGTTCGCGCGCGCGATCGCTGGTCAGCCAGTTGGACTTCGCGCGCCGCAGCGTGCCGCAGATGACGCTGCATGCGAATATGCGCCTTGGTGAACTGGAACGTTCGCTCAAGCGCATGAACCTGGGGCTTGGGTCGGTTAAGGGCGAGCCGCTATCGCTGCGCGTGAGTGATGTGCTCGTGAAAGCCATGGGCCTTGCGTTGCGGCAGGTGCCCGAGGCCAACGTCAGCTATACGCGCTCGGCCAATCTGCATCATGACGGGGCCGATGTGGCCGTGGCCCTGGTAACGGGCGCGGACGGCGACGCTGGTGGAGGAGTTGACGGAGACGGTGATCTGCAGGGGGCGCATGGAGGGCTGGGCCTTGTTCTTCCGGTGATTGCGCACGCCGATCTCAAGTCGTTGTCTGAAATCTCGCGAGAAATGGTGGTGCTACGCGAATTGGCGATCGACGGGCGTCTGCCTGAGACCATGCCGCCGGGTGGGGTGACGACCGTCTACGACTTCAGCGATACCGGGATCAGCGGCTGTGAAACCCTGGTGAGGCCGCCGCAATCGTCGGTTCTTGTGCTGGGCGCGATGCAAGCCAAGCCCGTCGTCGTCGATGGAAACGTCGTGGTCGAGCCGGTGGCACAGATGACGTTCGGTTTCGACCAGCGCGCTTACGATATGCCGGTGGCGCTGCGGCTGATGCGGGTTGTCACTTCCTACATGGAAGATCCCATGCGCATGCTCGTGTGATTGCGGCCTTGGTGCCGACTGTGCCCGTCGCCGCTGCGACACATCGGCGGCATTTCCACAGATAATATAGATTTCCGCGGTGTTTTTCCCGCTTCATCAACCGGGAAATGTCAGCACCTGCTTGTTCGCCGGCGCGCTGTCCTCCTTAACTTCCGCGTATGCGCAACACGACTCGGGGGAGGGTCAGCGCACGGATTTTAGCGAGGGGGTTCTCATATGCGGATTCAAGCTTTTGCGGGTGCGCTGCTGCTTGCCGCGGCTGGCTTTTCGGGCGGCTGCGCCAACGATGCAAATCTTTTCGGTGACAGCCTCACGACGGCGTCGATCTCGCCGGCTGCCGAGAGCAAAAAGCCCCAGGTCGACCCGCAATGCGTGGCGCTGATGTCGAAGATCGATGCCTTGCGCAAGGAAGGCACGCCGGAGCGCATCGAAAAGGTTGCTGCGGGCAAATCCAAGACGGCGGTGGTCAAGCGTGACGCGCTGCAGCGGATTTCCGAGCTCGATCGGGCCAATGCAGAGTTCCAGATGCGCTGCTCGACCCTGACGCCAGCACAGCAGGCTGCTGCGGCGACGACACCGACGGCGGGTGATGCGGCGACGCAGGCGGCCGCCGAGGCCGCCAAGCAGACGGCGGTCAAGACCGTGGCCAAACCCCCAGCAAAAGTCGCGGCAAAAGCTACAGCCAGCGCGCAATAACGCGCCGCTGACGCGTGTAGCAGGCGTCTCCCCGGGGTGCGGGTGCGAACCGGGCAGCAGCCAGCGGTGTCGCGGGTCGCTCGAAATCAACAGTCTGGTTGCGGGGGGCTCTGGCCCCCCGCCTCTATTTTGGGCTCGAGCTGCCTGATTTTCGCAGCGCCCGATCCGGCCGCAGCAAGGGCCGGAAATCAGGGCGGGTCAATCGCCTGGCCAGATCGGATGCGTTGGTGTGGTGACAAGGCTGATGCAAGAAGCGGCAATCCGGCTTGCGATATCAGGATGTTGCGGTGCGTCCGATGTGCAACACAATGTCCTGCAGGGGTTGCGGGCCATTGCTGCTTGTGTTGAATCCGAGGCGTTCGAGGGCATTACGCGAAGAGGTCATTCGTGTTCGGATCGGCATCTTTCTGGCGGCTATTTGCGGCGGGTCTTGGCGTGGGCGGCGTCATGGCGCTGACGGGCTGTGCGAGCAACTACGAACCGGGTGCGAAGGGCAGTGTGCGCGACACGGCGTCGTGCCGCGAGGCCCGCAGCGAGCTCGACCGGCTCGACGCCAAAGGCGTGCCGGCACAGATCGAGGCGGCGAGTGCCGGCAAAAAGCTTTCTGCCAAGCAACAGGCCAATGTCGACCGGTATAACCGGCTGCTGCAGGTCTACCTGGGCTCGCGCTGTCATCTGTGATCTCACCTGGGTGTGAGCGGGCGGGGTGGCTGGACAAGGCGTTCAGACTCAGCTGAGGCTGCAATTGCGCCCGCCCCTCGATGGGGGCTGGGGTGCTGGGTTGCGTGTGCTTCGGGCCGAAGTGATGCGACGTGCCAGCGGTTTGATCCATCGCCGCGTTTTGCATGTCTGAGTGCTACACTTCGGCGAAACACATTCTAGCTTCTGGAGGCGCAGATGAACGCGGATACTCGAGCTCTCTTGGTGTTCCTGGCGATCGGTCTGGTGGCCGGCTTCCTGGCGTCGATCATTGTCGGTGGCGGCGGTCTGGTTCGCTACCTCATCACCGGCGTGCTGGGAGCCTTCGTCGGCGGTTTCCTGCTCAATGCGCTGGGCGTCAACCTGGGCATCAAAAACCCGCTGGCCAGCCAGATCGTCACCGCGACGATCGGCGCGATCGTGGTCGTATTGCTGGCACGATTGATCGTCTAACGTCATCTCGTCCCGGATGAATCGGCCGGGGTGGGATCGCCAGGCAGGCTTGGCGAGGCAGCAAGGGAGTTGCGGCATGGATCAGGTGATGGGCTATCTGCAGAACCCGTGGGTGGTAATGGCCATCAACGGCCTGATTGCCGGCTGGCTTGCCGGACTTTTGCTGGGCGGCGGTGGTCTCATCCGCAATCTCATTGTCGGCGTGATCGGCGCGATCCTCGGCGGTGCACTTGTGCAGATGGGACTGCTCAACCTGCCGTTCGATCTCGGCGCTTGGGGCAATCAGATCGTGGTTTCTACCATCGGCGCCGTCATCGTGGTGCTCATTGCGCGGCTGATCGCCCGCTAGGAGACCGGCCTCCCGGGGGCGCAATTCATCTACGACCTCTGCCGCGCTTGATCGAGCGGGCGCGTTCGTCCACCTATAAGGGGGAGTGCGGCGTTCCCGCAGGGGCGCTTATCGTTGCGGAGGCAGCAATAGCATGGTCAAGGTTCTCGATACGGTGGGCGACGGCGGCGTGCTGCGGCCACGGCATCCGGAGAAGGCCAATCGGCCCGACACGCCGGTCATGCGCAAGCCCGACTGGATCAGGGTCAAGGCGCCGTCGTCTTCGGTCTATGGCGAAACGCGCCGGATCGTGAAAGACAACAAGCTGCACACGGTGTGCGAGGAAGCCTCGTGCCCGAATATCGGCGAGTGCTGGTCAAAGCGCCACGCGACCATGATGATCATGGGCGACACCTGCACGCGCGCCTGCGCCTTCTGCAATGTGCGCACGGGGCTGCCTGATGCCCTGGACGGCGCCGAGCCGCAGCGTGTTGCCGATGCGGTCGCGGCGCTGGGGCTGCAACACGTCGTCATTACATCGGTCGATCGCGATGATCTCGACGATGGCGGGGCGGCGCATTTCGCGGCCACCATCGCCGCAATCCGCAAGGCGGCGCCCGGCACCACGATCGAGATCCTCACCCCTGATTTCCTGCGCAAGGAGGGGGCGCTCGAAGTTGTGGTCGAAGCCAAGCCGGACGTCTTCAACCACAACCTCGAGACGGTTCCTTCGCTCTATCTGAAGATCCGTCCCGGCGCGCGCTACTTCCATTCGCTCAGGCTGTTGCAGCGGGTGAAGGAGCTGGACCCGGCCATGTTCACCAAGTCGGGTCTGATGGTGGGGCTGGGCGAGACCCGCGAGGACGTGCTGCAGGTGATGGATGACATGCGCTCTGCCAGCATCGATTTCCTCACCATCGGCCAATATCTGCAACCCACACGCAAGCACGCGGAAGTCAAAAGCTTCGTCACGCCGGATGAGTTCAAGGCCTACGAGACGACGGCTTATGCGAAAGGCTTCCTACTGGTCTCGGCCACGCCACTGACGCGCTCCTCGCACCACGCAGGCGAGGACTTTGCACGGCTCAGGGCAGCGCGCGAGAAGCAGTTGGCGGGTTGATTGGCTGATGCCTCGTTTCGAGACCACACGGCGCGTGCCCTATACGGCGGACCAGATGTTTGCGGTCGTGGCGGACGTCGATAAGTATCCGCTGTTCCTGCCGATGTGCGAGAGCTTGCATGTCACTTCGCGCCAGGACGACGGCGTGACGACCCATCTCGTTGCCACCATGGGTATCGGCTACAAGGCGATCCGCGAGACATTCACAACGCGCGTCGTGCTGCATCCCGAAAGCGATCCAGCGCGCATCGAAGTGGCCTATCTCGACGGGCCGTTCCACCACCTCGACAACCGCTGGCGGTTCGTCGATCGCGAGCGCGGGTCGGACGTGCATTTCTTCATCGACTACCAGTTCCGCAACGCCATGCTGGGGCTGGTGATGGGCGCGGTGTTCGACAAGGCGTTCCGCAAATTCGCCGAGGCGTTCGAAGCGCGTGCGCGTGATGTTTACGGGCCGGTGCAGCGCAAGAGCGTGTAGAGAGCGAATGCCCAGCAGGTTGCGCATCCAGTCCTGGAAGGACTGCGGGCAAGCGGAGCGGCGCTGAGGCGCTTCAGGCTTTGGCAACCGCGGCTTCGAGCATCGCCAGTGCCTCGCGGAGTGTTGCCAAGCGCACTGCTGCGCGGCCGGTATCGCCGAAGCGGCACTCGTGATGGCGCGTGATGTGGCCTTTGCGATGGACGGCGAGATGCACGAGGCCAACCGGTTTTTGCGCCGTGCCGCCGCCAGGCCCGGCGATGCCGGTAACGGCGATTGAGATATCGGCATGTGAATGCTTGATGGCGCCTTCCGCCATTGCTTCTGCCACCTCGCGGCTGACGGCGCCGTGCTTTTCGATCAGGGACATGGGGACGCCAAGGCACTCGGCCTTGGCCTGGTTCGAATAGGTCACGTAGCCGCGTTCGAACACGCTTGAAGAGCCTGCGATCTCCGTCAGCAGGCCTGCGATGAGCCCGCCGGTGCAACTCTCGGCGGTGACGATGTTGAGGTCCTTGGCGTGTGCGGCATGGAGCAGGGTGGCGGCTGCGGCAATCAGATCCTCGGGGAAAACGGTTTGATCTGTCATGGCATGTGTCACCGGAAATGAGCGTGAAATTCCGCCATCAAATCCTGCCCGTCATGAAATGTCCACGGTCGCGCGCGCCTTGCTGCAATCGGGGTCCTGAAAAGACTGGAGCCGGCACACTGGGCAGGTGCGCCGGCTCGTTTGTCGGGAGAGTAGAGAGATTTTGAGTGCTGTGTCAGGCGGCGATGAGCTTTTCCGCCTGATCGAGGAGACCATCGAGCACCGTGCGGCTCTCCGGTCCCATCACGGCAGTCGCGCGGCGCTGCGCATCCTGCCAGATCGGGTAGGCTTCCTTCAAAACGGCCTGACCCTTGGGCGTCAGGTGCAGGCCACGTCCGCGTCGACCGGCCGGCGGGTCCATATTGAGGTGACCCAGGGCGAGAAGACGCTTCAGGTTGCGCGACAGCGTCGACTTTTCGATGTCGAGTTCGTGGCCGATCTCGACAGCGGTGATGCCGTCACGCGAGGCGAGCTGGGCAAGCAGAGTGTACTGGCTCGCCGTGATGCCAAGCGGGCGCATGGCATCGTCGTAGACGCGGGTAATAATACGCGAGAGTTGACGAACTCGCGTGGCCAGACACGCGGCCGCGGTGGTTTCGGCGATGTCGCTGATGGTTTCGGTCTCAGCGCTCGGCCGCTCGATGGTAGATGTCAAATTCATTTTTTCATGACCCCCGCATGGCTCGTGATCATACAACCACGCACGTCAATTTTGATGCCGCGATTCTGGCGGGCGGGTCAACGCAGGGAGTGTGTCTTTGGTGTGACGACCGGCTTCAATCGTGCCTTGTGTGCGCAACTGTAAACGATGGAGATTGAGGGCGTTGGCCGTGGGGCAGGAGCACATCGGCGGTGTGATGTGTCAGGGCAGCAGGAGCATCACGGAGGCCATGGCGGCGATGCCTTCACGCCGCCCGGTGAAGCCGAGGCCCTCGGTGGTGGTCGCCTTGATGCCGACGCGGGCGGGATCAAGCCCCATGATCTGGGCGATACTGGATTTCATGGCGTCGCGGTGCGGACCGATTTTCGGGGCTTCGCACAGAAGCGTCACGTCCGCGTTGGCAATGCGGCCACCGCGATTCGTGACCCGCTTTACGGCGTCCTCGAGGAAAAGATGGGAGGCCGCGCCCTTCCACTTCGGATCGGAGGGCGGGAAGTGCTGGCCGATGTCTCCTTCGCCCAGCGCGCCCAGCACGGCGTCGGTGAGCGCATGGAGGACGACGTCGCCGTCGGAATGGGCCGTCAGCCCGTGCGTGTGCGCAATTCTGACGCCGCCCAGCATGACGTGATCGCCGGGACCGAAGCGGTGGACGTCGAAACCCGTGCCCGAACAGGGCAGCCAATCGGGCAGGGGCGAGGTGAGGATGAGCTTTTCGGCCATGCGCAGGTCCACAGGTGTCGTGATCTTGAAGTTGGTGGGGGCGTCCTCAACGAGAGCGACCGGCAGTCCGGCCCATTCGGCGATCGCTGCATCGTCGGTAAAGTCGTCGCGGCCGGCGGCTGCGGCTTTTCGGTGGGCGGCGAGGATCGCGTCGAAGCGGAACCCCTGCGGCGTCTGCGCGCGCCAAAGTCCGGCCCTCGGGATCGTCTCGGCAACGAGGCCGTCTGGTGTGGCGCGTTTGAGCGTGTCGGCGAGCGGTACGGCGGCAAGGGCGCCCGGGTGGGTGTCGAGCGCGCGGATCACGTTGCGGATCGTCTGCGGGCTCACGAAGGGGCGGGCGGCATCGTGGATGAGGACCTTGTCGATGCCGCGATCCGCCAGCGCTTCCAGGCCGTTCAGGACCGAGAGCTGCCGTGTCGCTCCGCCGTGAACGGGTGGCAGCATCTTGGCTGCCTCGGCGGGGATGGCGCGGGCATAGATCTGTGAATCGTCGGGATGAATGACCACCTGCATGGTTGAAACGTCTTCGAGGTCGCCGAAGGCTTCCAGCGTCCAGCCGAGGACCGTTTGATGCGCAAGGCGGGCATACTGCTTGGGCAGGTCGCCGCCCGCGCGGGTGCCGCGGCCAGCGGCGACGATCAGGGCGGCGGTTGTCACGGCGGAATGGGTTCCTTCGAGGCTGGAGTGGCGCCGCCGAACTGGTGGCCGCGGCGGTACACCGTCGGCTGCTGGTGGTTCGTCTGGGTAAGGCCGTCCCGCAAGGGGGCGGGTCTCGTGCTTAGCCGAGCGCGGTGCGTGCGGCAATCGGGCGTGCGAAATTCGTTCTGGTACGCTGCGTTCGCACTTGCGAAGGTCGGCGAAGGTGCCTATTCTGCACAAGACTAGAGCAATATATTTGTGTGCCTATGAAATGAGCAACCATGATCGTGGCACGCCCGTGCCCGGACTGATGATCGGTGGTGTGGCGACGCCCAATCCGGTTGCGCTGGCGCCCATGTCGGGAATCACCGATCTGCCGTTGCGCCGCCTGGCTGACCGGCTTGGGGCGGGATTTGTCGTATCAGAAATGATCGCATCGGATGCTCTCAAGGATGGGCGCAAGAGTAGCCTGAGGCGCGCGGAGTCGGGCGGGGTTCGTCCGTTCGTGATCCAGATTGCTGGCCGTCAGGCGCGCTGGATGGCGGAGGGTGCGCGGATCGCGCAGGATCTGGGCGCTGACGTCATAGACATCAATATGGGATGCCCTGCCAAGGAGGTGACGGGCAAGCTGTCGGGCAGCGCGCTGATGCGTGATCCCGATCATGCGCTGAGCTTGATCGATGCGGTGGTCGGCGCAGTGTCGGTGCCGGTCACGCTCAAGATGCGGCTGGGGTGGGACCGCAACGCCATGAATGCGCCCGAGATCGCGCGGCGGGCGCAGGATGCGGGCGTGCAGCTCATCACCGTGCATGGGCGCACCCGTTGTGATTTCTTCAAGGGGGCGGCCGACTGGGCTGCGGTCCGGCCGGTCGTCGAGGCCGTCGATGTGCCGGTCATTGTGAACGGCGATATCGTCACGCCGGCCGACGCACGCCTTGCGCTGGAGCGATCGGGTGCTGCCGGTGTCATGATCGGGCGTGGCGCTTATGGTGCGCCCTGGCGTCCGGGGCGGATCGCTACGCTGCTGGCGTCGGGCGATGATCCGGGCGAGCCGACGCTGGAAAAACAGGCGGAGATCGCTTCCGCGCACATCCTCGATATGTACCACTATTACGGTCGCGATCTGGGCGTGCGCAATGCGCGTAAGCATATCGGTTGGTATCTGGAGGGAGCGGGTTTCGCGGGAGACCGGCTCAAGGTGCTGCGGCGACAGTTGTGTACGCAGGACGATCCCTCGCGGGTGATCGCAGGATTAGCCGAGGCCTATGCAGAGGCCGACACGCTGAGGTGCGCGGCATGAGCGCGAAGGCTGGTGGTACAGGGTCGAGGCGGGGACGGGCCACGAAGCTCAAGACGATGGACGTTGAGGGAGCCGCTTTGGCTGTCGACGCGGGTGCGGACACTGTGTCCGAGGCCGGGCGCTCGGCGGTGATGACGACGGCGCCCACGCGCCGGCCGGTCGAACACGACCTGCTGCTGGCGGCGCTGCCACATCCGGTGATCGTGCTGGCGGACGACAACCGCATCGTCTATGCGAACGCGGCTGCG
>CAZDNY010000046.1:0-12094 GCA_964506885.1 uncultured Hyphomicrobiaceae bacterium
AAGCAGACGAAAAGGAACAGGAACAACCTGCCACGACTTCAGCGGGTAAGATCGGCCTCTTCTTCGGCTCATTCAATCCCGTACATGTCGGCCACCTGATCATCGCCAATTTTATGGCTACGCAAACAGACCTGGACAAGGTTTGGCTGGTGGTCAGTCCGCAAAATCCACTCAAGCCTAAAAAGTCGCTCGCCCGCGATTACGACCGCCTGCACCTCGTCAACCTGGGGAGCGTGCGCACACTCGAGACGATAATGGGGCAGGCAATCGATCCGCGCCGCTTCCGGCCCAACGTGATTTTCGACGGGCCAGAGGCCTGGAGCGAGTTCGACTGGATCGGCCGGAGACTTCGTGTCGGCGGCGCCGAGCTCGAGGTCTTCAAACGCACCGAGCGCTGCGCGGCGACCAACGTCGACCCCACGACGGGCACCCGCGACATGAAAATCCCCTCGCTGCTTTCGCGCACTTACGGGCACACCGACTTCGGCGTCTACGCGATGGTCGCCTCGCCGGGCGTGGTGCGCACGGGCGACACGGTCGTCGGACCAGCGGACTGAGATCGGGTCGCGAGGACCGCCAGAGACGGCAACAGGCCACCGGGCGGCTGTCGGATAGAGCCGAACCGTTCCGCGACACGCGGAGCACGAAAAAGCCCGCCAGCGCGGCTGACGGGCTTTGCTTCTAGTGCTGGCAAGACCGACGACTTATTCGGCGCTGTCCTCAACGGCTGCCGTCTCCGCGGCACCCTCCCCAGTATCATCGTCGCGCGCACGGCGCGGACGGCGAACCGAGCGGCGCAGGAATTCGGGCTGATCGCCGCCAGCAAAGTCACGGCGGCGGCCTTCGCCGCTGCCATTACTGCCACCGCCCCGCCGGCTACCCTGATCTTGGCGGTCCTGGTCACCACGATTGTCGCGGTTGTCGCGAGCCTCGCGGGCCTCCCGGCGTGGCTGATCACCCTCGCCGCCCTGGCGTCGGTCATTGCCGCGACCACCGCCCTGGCGATCGCGACCACCCTGCCGGCCCTGAAACTCGCCACGGCCACGCCCGCCATCCTGCCGATCCTGGCGGTCCTGGCGCTGCTGGGGCTCGAAAGAACGAATGCTGGGCTGCGGCTCGTTGTGCCCCATCACGTGACCACCGACATCCGCAGCGGCCATATCGTCGTCGCCCTCGTCGCCGACATCGTCACCGTCGGCAAAGTCGCTGAGACCCGGCTGGCGGCGCATCTGTGCGGGATCACCGCCACCTTGCTGCACCTGCTGCTCACGGTAGGCCATGATGATGCGGTTGTAGTGCTCGGCGTGCTGCAGATAGCTCTCGGCCAGCACGGGGTCACCCGACGACTGTGCATCGCGCGCAAGCGAGATGTACTTCTCGGCAATGTGCGCCGGCGTACCGCGGATTTTCACGTCCGGGCCGTTGCTCTCGAAGCTGCGCGTCAGCGGATTCTGGCTCTTGCGATTGCGTCCGCGGCCACGGCGGTTCTGCTGTCCCTGCCTCATGGGCTCCCGTTCTCGATCATCATCGTCAAACCAAACTCATCGTCTTGCGACCGAATCTTCATGCGGTCTTCTTGCTTCATGCGATGCCCAACACCCGGTTCAGCGCACCTCGTGCTGATCGGGCAAATCGTGCAGTCTGCAAAACCGGCTCTGGGTCGCGCGCAAACCAGTGTCCACGGGCGCCGCCGCTGCAGCCGTTCGCCGCTCGCGAGAACCGCTTTCTCAGCAGACGTCCTCGCAGCCCATTTGCACAGCTTCAGGACCATCGGCCCGTCAGCCCAGTGTTGCCGTCTCGCCTTGAATTCTTTCCAGATCGCCGAGCTCGCCAGAGCCGTTTCGCCGGCGCAGTTTCCTGTGCTGCCAGAGGCTTCCCAACCTGCGCCCGGTCCGTATCCGGGCAAATGCGTTCAACCGTATTTCGTCACGCTCGACCGGGCTTCACAACCAATCGGAGAAGGGCGCAGGACCGTGGGCAGCCGTCTGAAATCTTTGGCGCCGTGTCGGCGATGTCACCTGGGAAAGTTGGCTCCCCTGGCGGCTTCTGCGCGACAGACATCGGTCTAAAAGCTCGCGCAGCAGATTGGGCCAGCCTGGGCTGCAACCGTCAACTTTCTGCGCAAATGCTTATTCGCCTGCACAAAGTCTAGCCTTTCGCGCCTGCGATTCCAAGCATTATTCATCAGACCGGTTCGGACGTGGCTGAACAGCCACAATACGTGTGTGCCCCGCGAGATCCGGGGCCATTCGGACGGCCGCACCAGGGGCTGCGGCGGCCATGAGGGCGGCCACTTGGGCGGCCTGGCCGGCACCGACCTCCACCACCAGCCATCCCTCGGGTGACAAACGCGGCAGGGTGGCGCTCAACAGGCGGTAAAAGTCGAGCCCGTCGGCTCCTCCATCGAGGGCGGCATGGGGGTCATGGCAGCGGACTTCCGGCTGCAAGTGCGGGATGTCCGCGGATGCGATGTAGGGCGGGTTGGAGACGATGAAATCGAACGCGCGCCCGGGTTCGAGCGCGGCGAGCCCCGCGCGCAGATCGAACACCGTTAACGTGGCCCGATCGGCAACGCCCAGGCGCTCGGCGTTCAACCGGGCGGTGGCGATGGCATCGGCGCTGATGTCGATGCCGGTTCCCCGCGCGTCGGCGATTTCGGCCAGGAGGGTGAGCAGGATTGCCCCCGTGCCGGTGCCGACATCGAGGATCTCGACGGGCCGCCCGCGCCAACGTGGTGCTGCACAGATATCCAGGACCAGATCTACCAAGACTTCGGTATCGGGGCGGGGATCGAGGGTGCCTTCGGACAACAGGAAATCGCGGCCATAAAACTCGCGGCGGCCAACGATGCGCGACAGCGGCTCGCGGGCTGACCGGCGATCCAGAAAAGCGTCGATACGGGCAAGTGTTCCGGGATCGAGACGCTTATGAGCCGATACGACGAGGTCGACGGGCGCGACATCGGCGGCGGCGGCCACGAGCCAGCGCGCCTCGGCGGCGGGATCTTCAAGGCCCGCCTCTCGCAGCGCGTCGGTCGCCCGGCGCACGGCCTCAGCCAGCGTCAAGTCCGGCCGGCCTCGATCAGACGGTGGCATGGCGCTCCATGTCGGCCAACTGCTGGGCCTGATGGTCGGTGATGAGCGCATCAATCAATTCATCGAGCGCGGTGCCTTCCATGACCGCATCGAGCTTGTGGAGGGTCAGATTGATGCGGTGGTCGGTGACACGGCCTTGCGGGAAGTTGTAGGTGCGGATGCGCTGCGAGCGATCGCCGGAACCGACCTGCGCGCGGCGCGCGTCGGAGCGCTCGGTATCGGCGCGCTCGCGTTCCAATTCGTAGAGACGCGACTTCAAGACCTGCATCGCCAGCTTGCGGTTCTGGTGCTGCGATTTTTCAGCGGATACCACGACAATTCCGGTCGGCAGGTGGGTGATGCGAACAGCCGAGTCTGTTCGGTTGACGTGCTGACCGCCGGCGCCGGACGCGGGGATGGTGTCGATGCGGATGTCGTCGGCCTTGATGTCGATGTCGACGTCCTCGGCCTCCGGTAGAACCGCGACGGTGGCGGCGGAGGTGTGAATGCGCCCGCTGGCCTCGGTCTCTGGTACGCGCTGGACGCGGTGGACGCCGGATTCGAACTTGAGGCGTGCGAACACGCCCTCGCCGCTGATCGAGGCAATGACTTCCTTGTAGCCGCCCAGGTCGTTCTCAGAGAGCGAAATGATCTCGGTGCGCCAGCCATGGACCTCGGCGTAACGCGAGTACATGCGGAACAGGTCGGCCGCAAACAGCGCGGCCTCGTCACCGCCGGTACCGGCGCGGATCTCAAGGATCGCGTTGCCGTCGTCGGCGGCGTCCCTTGGCAGGAGCTGGATACGCAAACGATCGGCCAGCGTATCGCGCTCCTCTTCCAGGCGCTCGCGCTCCTCTTCGGCCATGGCGGCCATGTCCTTGTCGGTGGCAGGATCGTCGCACATCGCCTCAAGGTCGGTGATCTCGGTGACCACACGGTCGAACTCGCGGTAGGTGGCCACGATCGGGTCGAGATGCGCAAACTCCTTCGTAAGCCGGGCAAACGTCGCCTGATTGGGGCGCTCGTTCAGCTCACGCTGGATGGATTCCCAGCGCTCCACCAGCCGGTCCAGCTTCTCGGTCGGGATTCTGCTCATTCGTTCGCGGCCCTCAGCCTGCCTCGCGTATCGCGGGGCGTTCGGGCGCGCATCTAATCCGAATGTCGGCCGATCCGCAATTTATCCCCACGGCGGGAACGCGGATCATCCACCTCGATCCAGCGGTGTCCCTCGCGAACGGGCGCAAAGCGGACGGCAAAGAAATCGGAAATCGAGCGCACGGCACGCTCGGCCGGCGCAGGAAGCCTGGAGAATGCAGCTGCAAAAACCTTGGTCTGGGCCGCCGTCGTGGCCAGCACTCCGATGACGACGACCAGCGCCGCCCAGCGCCCGGCCCGTGACGGCGGCAAGCCCACGGAGAGCTTGATGAGCGAACGGGGCCTTGGTTTCAGCGGCCTGTTCTTGATCGACAGGCGAGAGAATACCCGCTGCATGGCGCCTAAGGCCGCGCCAAATGCCCGGCTGCGGCTGGAGCCTTCATGCTCGGACGCTCGATCAGGCCCACCAGACCCGCCACCAAACGATGGGTGGTGCACAGGCTGGCGTGTGCTTCCCGGTGACGCCCGATCGCCGCGCGGCGGTGTCATGCGCAAGGTGGCCAGGGCGTCGCGCGGCTCCAGGGCCAGCGCAAGACTGGCGAGGGCGGGGCGCGGATCGAGCCCGGCACCGGCCACCCACATATCGACGATGCGACGGGTTTCGGGCCACGCAGGCAAAATGTCGAATGCGCCGCTTTCCAAGTCCGCAACGATGGCCGGCGTGGTGCCCAGCCGGACCGCCAGGCCCTGTTGCGTCAAGCCCATGGCTTGGCGAATGCCGCCCAACAGGTGCATCACCTCGCGGCGTGCCTCGGCATGGCGCGAGGGGGCAGGAGGAGGCGGAAGTGCCGCAGCATCGGCAACGTCCGTGCGCGCTGGCGACTGCGAATGCGACGCCGGTACCGCCGACCTGAAGGGTATTGCAGCCAATGGGGACCTTGCGGCGGGATCAGCCTGAATTTCGGACGGGTGCGATGAAGAGCGATGACGCGCAATAAGCGTCCGGCTCCGCAACACGGACCCTGGCGGTGCTTTTGACTGTGACGCGCTTCGATACATCCGGCAGGCCGCCTACTCAGCCGTCGCATTTGAGAACATTCGGCGGGCGCCTGCCCAAAATCGCGACTGACGACGCTCTGCAGGGATCCGCCTTAAGCGGGCATTTCAGACTTGCGCACAGTCGGAGTCAAAGGCCCGGAGAACGATTCGGCGCGGGGTGTGGCCGAAATTCAAGAGCAGCAGCACCGAGCCGGAAGAAGCCGTAAATAGGCTTGTGCGGACGCGGCTGTCAGTGATCGACACCGGCGCTGCGGGCAAAGCGCAGCAATGCCTGGCGCAGGTCCTTTTCGCCCTGGGCCAGCAGACGGTCGATCTCGCGAGCGATTTCAGAGGCGTCGAGCGACAGGATCATCGACTTGACGGCACCGACGGCGGCCGGCGCCATCGACACCGAGCGGAAGCCGAGCCCGATCAGCGCCATGGCTTCAACCGGGCGACCAGCCATCTCACCGCACACCGTGACCGGCACATTGTGGCGCCGCCCGGCTTCTATAACCTGCTTGAAAGCGCGCAAGGGCGCTGCCGACAGGCAGTCATACCGGCTTGCCACCTTGGCGTTGGTGCGATCGGCCGCGAACAGGAACTGCAGCAGGTCGTTGGACCCGATCGAGACGAAATCGACCGTGCGGAACAGGTCATCGAGTTCGAACAGCAGGCTTGGCACCTCGAACATGGCACCAAGCTTGACCCGTTCGGGGCAGGGCATGCCCTTGCGGCGCACGTGGCCCAGTTCGGCGTCGAACAATTCGCGCACCTTGTGCATTTCCGCGGCTGTCGAAACCATCGGAATCATCAGGCGCATCTCGCCGCCGGCGGTGGCCTTGAACAACGCCCTTATCTGCGTGCGAAAGAGTGCCCTGCGATCCAGCGACATGCGAATGGCGCGCCAACCAAGGGCCGGGTTCTCTTCCTTCACCTGACGCAGGTAGGGCAGCACCTTGTCGCCGCCGATGTCGAGCGCACGGAAAACGACGGGCTTGCCGCCGGCCGCGTCAATCACCTGCCGGTATGACTGTGCCTGACGCTCCAGCCGCGGCAGCGTGTGTGACACCATAAACTGCAACTCGGTGCGGAACAGCCCGACACCGTCGGCGCCCGACTCGTCGAGATGCTGCATGTCGTAGACGAGGCCGGCGTTGATGTTCAGCTCGATGCGCTGGCCGTCCTTCGTGAGGGCGGGCACATCGCGCAGCGCCTCGTATTTCTTCTGGCGGCGGGCCCGGAAGCGCACTTTGTCGGAAAACGCCGATATGACATCGGGCAGCGGGCGCAGATAGACCTCGCCGGTCTCCGCATCCACCACGGCGGCATCATTGGGGCTGACGTGTTCGACGACACCGATGGCCTGGCCTATCGCGGGAATACCCAGCGCCTTGGCGACCACGGCGACATGGCTTTGCGCACTGCCGTCCTCGACAACCAGGCCGCGCAGCTTCCTGGGGTCGTAGTCGAGCAGTTCGGCCGGCCCCATCGTGCGGGCGACGAGGATCGTGTCGGCGGGCATGTCGATGGGCAGGTGTGCGCCGCTGGTGCGACCAGCCAGGATGCGCAGCATTCGGTCGGACAGGTCGTCGAAATCGCGCTGGCGTTCCTGCCAATACGGATCGGCGGTTCGCAGCATGCGGGCGCGCGAACTGTTCTGCACACGCTCGACGGCGGCGTCGGCGGTCAGGCCGCTCTGCACGGCCTCACGCAGGCGGCGCTCCCAGCCACGATCGTGGGCGAACATGCGGTAGGCCTCCAGCACGTCGCGATGATCGCCGTCACTGGCGAGCTGCTCGTGATCGAGCATCTCGTCGAGTGCGGAACGTAACTCTGTGATCGCCGCCTCCAGTCGCTTCAACTCGGCGACGGGATCGTCGGCGGTGAGCTTGGTGACGACGATGCGGGGCTCATGCAGGACGACATGACCCAGAGCAATGCCCTCGGACAGCACCTCGCCGCGGATCGTAGCCGCCAGCGATCGAGAGATCTCAGCATCGGCCTCGGCGTTGGCGACGGCACCGGAGACCAGATGCTCGGCGACGACCATGGCGGTCGCCTGCAGAGTCTCGACGTCGTCGTCGGAATACTCCTTGAAGGCATGGTTCTGGATGACCAGCACACCCAGCACCTGGCCCGAGCGCAGGATCGGCACGGCCAGCAGCGAGTGGTAGCTCTCCTCGCCGGTCTCGGGGCGGTAGGAGAACGCGGGGTGCTGTTGCGCGTCCGGCTCGTTGACGGGCGCACCCAGTTCGGCACAACGGCCGACCAGACCTTCGCCGCGCTTCAGGCGCGTATTGTGGACCGCATCGGCGTTGAGGCCCTCGGTGGCGAACAGTTCGAGTGAGCCGTCACGGCGCTTGAGATAGATGGAGCAGACTTCCGCCACCATGACGCCGGCGACATGGCGCACGATCTTGTCGAGACGCGACTGGCCGTCACCGGGCTCGGCCATGATCTGGCGGAGGCGGCGCATGATGATGCGTAGCGCCGGTTCCGACGCCGCGATCTCCGGCTCTTCACTTCGCCTGCTTTGCATCCATCACCACCGTCAGGCCGAACGCGCGTCCGGCTCGCCCTCGCGATCGTCACGCGGGCCTCATCGATCCCGCCGACAACCTGCAGAGCCCGCTGCGCACTCCATCGTTAACCATGCTTTTGTGAATGCTTTTCAACAGGCTTTGCAAAACTCATACCCAATCGTGCCGTGAAACGTATCCCGCAGCCAGATTTCGGCCTGTGCAGGCCCAGCGTGGCAAGATCATCTCAGCTCAGGCTGCATCAAGACCATACATCGAATGCAGCGTGCGAACCGCCAATTCGGCGTAGGCGGCGTCAATCAATACGCTGATTTTGATCTCCGACGTCGAAATCGCGAGGATATTGATCCCCTTATCGGCCAGCGCCTTGAACATCTCGGCGGCGACACCAGCATGGGAGCGCATGCCGATGCCGATGACGGAGATCTTGGCGACATCGGCGGAACTGGTCACCTCGAAAGAGCCGATATCGGCCTCGGCTGCCTTCAAAACGTCCAACGTGCGCGAGAGTTCGGCAGCCTGGACCGTGAACGTCATGTCGGTGCTTTTGCCATCCGAAGCCACGTTCTGGACGATCATGTCGACGTTGATGTTGGCGTCGGCAAGCGGCCCGAAGATGCGGGCTGCAACGCCGGGCTTGTCCGCCACGTTGAGGATGGTGACCTTGGCCTCGTCCTTCGCGTAGGCGATGCCGCTGACGACCTGCTGTTCCACGATCTCATCCTCGTCAGTAACGATTGTACCGATGTCTTCCAGTTTCTCGAGCCGCACGGGGCTCATCTGATCCGGGGGCACGAAGCTCGACAGCACGCGCAGGCGCACGCGGTGGACCATGGCGAGTTCGACCGAGCGGGTCTGCAGCACCTTGGAGCCGAGCGATGCCATTTCCAGCATCTCCTCATAGGAGATCTTTGGCAGGCGGCGCGCCTTCTGGACGATGCGCGGGTCGGTCGTGTAGACGCCGTCGACGTCGGTGTAGATATCGCAGACGTCCGCGTCGACCGCGACTGCAATTGCGACCGCAGAGGTATCCGAGCCACCGCGGCCCAGCGTTGCCACGCGCTGCGCCTCGGGCTCGATGCCCTGGAAACCGGTGACGACGGCGACCTCGCCCGTATCGATCCGTTGCCGCAGCGCTTTGCCGTCGATATTGGCGATCCGGGCCGAGCCATGGGCCTTGCTGGTCTCTATCGGGATCTGCCAGCCCTGCCAGGAACGCGCCTTCAGCCCCATCGACTGCAGCACGATCGCCAGCAGGCCCGCAGTGATCTGTTCGCCGGTGGCGACGACCGCGTCATATTCACGGCGGTCATACGTCTTGGAGGCCTCGTTGACCCAGGCCACCAGCTGGTTGGTGGTGCCGGCCATGGCCGACACGACGACGGCGACCTTGTTGCCGGCATCCACCTCGCGCTTGACGTGGCGGGCCACGTTGCGGATGCGGTCTACATCGGCCACCGAGGTGCCGCCAAACTTCATCACCACAACTGCCATCGTCTGCTCGTCCGTATTGCGCCGGCTATCGCGCCAATTTTCCATCGCCCCGGACCGCGTACACGCGCAACTGCGCAGAACGCCGAACAGCCGCGGCTGTCGTCCGGCGACCTTCAGGCGTGGTCCGTTTTCGGGGATACCCCTTTCAAGTCGCGGCACTCTTAGCGGCAACGCTGCTCATCCGCAACAGCGCAAGCATGGCCGGTTACCGCGCTTGACAGGGCATGGCGACGGGCGCCATCTGCCGTCCATGACCGATGCTCGCAGTCCCACACTCCCGGACGACCCAGAACCGCGACCCGGCCAGGGTGCCGCAAACGTCAATGTCGATCCAGCCGAAATCGCGCGGTTCGGGGCGCTCGCCGCGCGCTGGTGGGACGCGGATGGCGAATTCAAGCCGCTCCATCAACTGGGACCGGCGCGGCTGACATTCATTCGCAGCGCCGTAACGGAAGCGCTCGGACTGCCGGACCGAGGCCTCAAACCGCTGATGGGATTGCGTCTTCTCGACATCGGATCGGGCGGCGGTCTGGTCAGCGAACCCCTGGCTCGGCTGGGCGCCAACGTCACCGGCATCGACCTGGCCGAGGACAGCGTCGCTGCAGCCCGCGCGCATGCGCAGGCCGGCGGGCTGGACATCGACTACCGCGTTGAGAGCATCGAAGCCCTGGCACAGGGTGGGGAAAAGTTCGATGCCGTCGTCTGTCTCGAGGTGGTCGAGCACGTTCCCGACCCTGCGGCTTTCCTGAAAACAGCGGCCGAGGTTGTGGAACCGGGCGGCGTGCTGATCGCTTCGACGCTGAGCCGCACGCTGAAATCGTATCTGCTCGCCATCATCGGCGCGGAATATGTGCTCGGCTGGGTCCCCCGGGGTACGCACCAGTGGGATCGCTTCATCACGCCAGACGAGCTCGGCGGATACCTGGAGGCGGCGGGCCTTGCTCCTGTGCGCACCAGCGGCATCGTCTACGAGGCGCTTGCCGGTCGGTGGGTGTTGTCTGAGGATACCGAGGTCAACTATATGATCGCGGCCCGCAAACCCGAGCCGATCGCGGCTGGCTAAATGGTGTGCCACAGCACCTCGACGCCACGCGCTGGATCGCCTCAGACCTCGTCGAGGAGGTAGCCGACACCGCGTACGGTCTTGATCGATATCCGGGGATGCTCGGTCTTGCGGCGGAGGCGATGGACATACGTCTCGATCGCCTGGGGGGCGACTTCCTCATCCATCGAAAAGACGCGCGAGGCGATGTCCTCCTTGGCCACCACACGGCCACGATTGCGCAAAAGGACCTGCAGCACCGACCTTTCGCGCGGTGTCAGATCGACCGCTCCACCATCGAGCGAAACCTGGCGCGATACCATGTCGAGTTGCAGCGGCCCACATTCCAGAACAACAGCGTCGCGTTCTGGCCGCCGGGTCAGCAGCGTACTGATGCGGATCCTGAGTTCATCGCCGTCGATCGGTCGCAGCATGAAATCGTTGGCGCCGTTGCCGAGGGCCGCCACAACCGAATCGAGAGCGGCGCGCGAACCACACGCCATGATTGCTAATCCGGGAAGCGAAGCCCGGGTTGTCTTGATCAAAGACAGCACGCTCTCGCTGGGAATGTCGCGATCGAAATCCGCAATCAGCAGGTCGTATTTCGCCAGACGCATGGCCTCGTTCGCAGCATCGAGACTGCCCATGACATCCACGGCACAGTCCAGTTGCTTGACCGCAACAGTGAGGCGGGTAGACGCGATACTGGCGTCGCCTAGCTGAAGAATGCGCATCGTTCACTCGCCTGGGCAGACCGTACTGGTCCGGAACGCTACATCTCGTGAGCGGCAAACATCGAGAAAAGCAACCAATCCGATGGCAACTGAACACCATGTTCGACGGGCCAAAAGATCGATTCGCGGCGCTGACCTGTCAAATTCTTTTCCGCGCCAGCCACAAGCGGCCTGGATAGTTTTTCCAGCAATCTCAACCCGCTAAGCAATGTTCAACAATTGTGACGGGCGGGTGTGGATAACACGTGATGTAACAGCCACACCGCTGAAAGCAAACCGACAGGTTCGATCCCTAACTTGCATCTTGCTTGTGCGCTTACGGGGGTCTTTGGGCGATCCGATCATGCGTATTGCGAGCGTTAACAGCGTTTCAGGGGGAACCCAAATGAAAGTGAAGAGTATCGGCGTCGCTACGCTCGTCGCGGCGTCTATGGCTTGGACGCCAGCAAACGCAGCCGATCTTGGCGGCGACTGCTGCGCGGACCTCGAAGAGCGGGTCGCCGAACTCGAGGCGACCACGGCCCGCAAGGGCAATCGCAAAGTGTCTCTCACCATCTCCGGCCAGGTCAACGAGCTGGTCTACTGGTGGGACAACGGCGACGAATCGAACGTCTATGTCGGCACTAGCGGCTTCTCGTCCTCGCGCTTCCGGTTCACCGGCGACGCGAAGATCAGCACCGACTGGTCGGCCGGCTACATGATCGAAATCGAGACGGTTTCGGCTCAGGTGAACAACAATACTGCCGATGCAGACGATCCCCGTGACGCGATCGCGCTGCGTCACTCCTACTGGTATCTGAAGAGCAAGACGCTCGGTAAGATCTCGGTCGGTCTCACCTCGTTCGCCGCTGACGACATTCTGTCGAGCATCAGCGTCGGCGGCGCGGCAACTGCCTCGCAGGGTAACTTCGACGCCGCGCCGGGCATGGGCCTTGATTTCGGTGGTGGTGCCGGCGTTTCGGTCAAGGAAGTCTTCGACGTTTGGGACGTGGATCGTGGCAACGTCATTCGCTACGATTCGCCGACGATCGCCGGCTTCGTGCTGTCCGCGGCATGGGGCGAGGATGATCGTTG
>CAZDNY010000047.1:0-5948 GCA_964506885.1 uncultured Hyphomicrobiaceae bacterium
CAGCTCGAACCGGCCGATTGGAAGAGCGGACCGATCCCGTGGATCATCACCGCCGTCGGCGCGAAGGGCGCCGTCTCCAAACTACTCGAACAGCTGGTCAAGGCGCGCTTTGCCGACACGCCGCCGAAGATCCGGGTGCGCGACAAGGACGGCCAGTCGAAGATCGGGTTCGTCCGCGTCAACGAGGCGGGGAATGCTGCGATCGACGGAGCGACAATGCCGTCATGAACCGCCCGTACCATTGGTCGAATGCAACTGCCGAGTCGACGAACCCAGAAATTGAACCACTGCGGGGTGACCCGTTTGAACAAAGCCCGGATTCATGAGCGCACGTCCTGCAAAGGCCATTAACGACATCTCTGCTGCCTTGAAGCGGCAGACGAAGGTGCTGATGGCGGTCGGTGTCTTCTCCGGCGTGATCAACATTCTCGCGCTGACCGGCGCCTTTTACATGCTGCAGATCTATGACCGCGTGCTACCGTCCGGCAGCGTGGCGACGCTGATCGGCCTGACCATTCTGATGGCGGGCCTTTATGCGGCCTTCGGACTGCTCGATTTCTTTCGCGTTCGCCTGATGAGCCGCGTCGGACTGCGCTTCGATCAACTTCTGTCGCGCAAGATCTTCGGGCTTGTCTATGCGGGTGCCTCGCCCGCACAGCGCGCCGACCCGTCGCTGCAGCCTATCCGTGACCTCGACCAGATCCGCACATTCCTGTCGGGCATGGGGCCTGCGGCGTTGTTCGACCTGCCCTGGATGCCGCTGTTTCTCGCCGTCATCTACCTGCTCCACCCGGTGCTCGGACTGTTCGCCACATGTGGAGCGCTGGTGCTGATCGTGCTGACAGCGCTCGCCGAATTCATGGGCAAGAAGCCGATGGAGGCCGCAGCCTACAGTCATCGCGAACGGCTCAGCCTGGCGGAAACCGCACGGCGCAATGGCGAAGCGGTGCAGGCGCTCGGCATGGGGCACCATCTCGATCGCCGCTGGGAGGATGTCAATGCGCGCTTCCTGGCGCAGCAGGTCAAGGCCTCGGATGCGACCAGCCTGATCGGCACGATGTCCAAGGCGGTCCGTCTCATCCTGCAGTCAGGCATTCTCGGACTGGGCGCGTACTACGCCATCTCCGGCGAGGTTTCGGCCGGAACGATCATCGCCGGCTCGATCACGATGTCGCGTGCGCTGGCGCCACTCGACAGCGTGATCGCACACTGGCGCGGGTTTATCGCCGCGCGCCAGAGCTATCATCGTCTGGTGGCGCTGTTCGCGCACCAGGAGGCTACCTCGGGACCGGCCGAGCAGATCAGCCTGCCGACGCCGAAGCGATCGCTGGAGGTTTCAAAGCTGGTCGTCGCTCCACCAGGCTCACGCCAGCCGACGATCAAGGGCATCGACTTCAATCTGGCGGCGGGCGACGGTCTCGGCGTCATCGGGCCAACGGCGTCGGGCAAATCATCGCTGGCGCGGACTCTGGTGGGTGTGTGGAAACCGTCCAACCCGATGTCCGCGGTGCGACTGGACGGTGCCGCCATCGATCAATGGTCGCCGGATGAACTCGGCCGGCATATCGGTTACCTGCCGCAAGACATCGAGCTTTTCGAGGGCACGATTGCCGCCAACATCGGGCGCTTCGATCCTTCCGCGAGCGACGAGGAAATCATCGCCGCCGCCAAGGCCGCGGGATGCCACGAGATGATCGTGCAGCTGGAGAACGGCTATCAGATGCAGATCGGCGAGGGCGGCGCCAGCCTGTCGGGCGGACAGCGCCAGCGGATCGCACTGGCGCGGGCGTTGTTCCGCAACCCCTTCCTCGTGGTTCTCGACGAGCCCAATGCCAACCTGGACCAGCAGGGCGAGAATGCGCTGACGCAAGCGATCATCGGGGTCCGGCGGCGCGGCGGCATCGCCATCGTCGTGGCGCACCGGCCATCGACGCTGGCCAGCCTCAACAAGGTGCTCGTGATCGCCAACGGCCAGACGCAAGACTTCGGGGCGCGCGACGAAGTCCTGCGGCGCGTCCTCAAATCGCAATCGGGCGGTCGCCCGCCGGCGGGGCAGCCTGCGCCATCGGCGCCAGCACGCAAGCCGGATGCGACCACCCTGCAGCCAACGGGTACGAAGGAGCCGACAGATGGCTGAAACGGATGCCCGCACGGCGGACGGGGCCAGGAGCAGCGTGCGCTCCAGCACCGGATCGTCAAAAGCCAATTCGTCGATGGCGCCAAACATCGCGCCTCAAGCGCCGTCTCCTATGCCAACTGCTTCGGTGGCGCCCTTCATCATCGGCGGCAGCGCCGTTGTGGTTGCGCTGTTTGCCGGTCTCGGACTGTGGGCGGCAAGGACCAATATCGCTGGTGCGGTGATCGCACCCGCCACCGTCGTCGTCGATTCCAACGTGAAGAAGGTCCAGCACCCCACCGGGGGAATCGTCGGGGCCATCCACGTGCGCAATGGCGACCGCGTCAAAGCGGGCGACATGCTCATGCAGCTCGACGACACCCAGACGCGCGCCAACCTGCAGATCATCACCAACCAGATCGACGAGACGGATGCCTTGCTGGCCCGGCTCAAAACCGAGCAGTTCGGTGGCGAGACCGTCAGCTATCCCGACCACCTGCAGAAACGTGCTGGCGATCCGGCCGTCAGGCAGATCCTGGACAGCGAAAACGTGCTGTTCAAAAGCCGGCGCGACTCGCTGAAGGGGCAGGAGCAGCAACTGCGCGAACGCATCCAGCAGCTGCAAAACGAGATCGACGGGCTCAGCGCCCAGCGCACGGCCAAAGCCATCGAGATCGAACTGATCAGCAACGAATTGCTGAGCCTCGCCAACCTGGAAAAGCAGCGGCTCGTACCGGCGTCGAAGATGATTGCCTTGCGGCGGGAAGCCGCCCGCCTCAAGGGCGAGCTTGCGCGTCTCGACTCAGGCATCGCGCAAGCCAAGGGCCGTATCGCCGAAGTCGAGATCGTGATCATCCAGAAGAAGCAGGAATTCGACAAGGAAGTGGCCGGAGCGATCCGCGAGGCGCAGACGCGGCTTGCGGAACTCAACGAGCGGCGCGTGGCGGCGGAAGACCAGCTCAAGCGGGTGGATATCATTTCCCCCGATACGGGCTTCGTGCACGAACTGGCCGTGCACACCGTGGGGGGCGTCGTGTCGCCTGGAGAGCCGATGATGCTGATCGTGCCGGACGGCGATACGTTGACACTGGAAGCCCGCGTTGCGCCACGTGACCGCGAACAAATCTCGCAGGGTGCGACTACGAAGATCCGCTTTGCCGCCTTCAACCAGCGGACCACACCGGAGCTCACCGGCACTGTGAAGCTGATCGCCGCCGACCTGACGGAGGACCGGCGCACCGGGCTTGGATACTACTCGGTGCGCATCGGCATCTCGGATTCCGAACTTGAAAAGATCGCGGACCTGAAGCTCGTCCCGGGTCTTCCCGCAGACGTGCAAATCCGCACCGAGGATCGCACCGCGCTGTCCTATCTCATCAAGCCGATCGAAGACCAGTTCGCCAAGGCCTTCCGCGAACGCTGACGTCTGCCGTACGCTGCGGCGTCCGGCCATATCGCCACGCGATTGCGAAGGCTCGTGCGAGGAGCGGCAATCGCGTCATTTGATCCCGCGTCCGACGCCGACGTAGCGGAAGCCGTTATCGCGGGCGGCTGCTGCATTGAAGATGTTACGCAGATCGACCAAGACGTCGCCTTTCATGCGCTGGCGCAACGCCTTCAAATCGAGGGCGCGGAATTCGTTCCATTCGGTCAGGACGACCAGTACATCTGCATTGTCGGCGGCCTCCAGGGCGTTGGCGCACCACTCGACTCCAGGCAGCAGCGGCTCGGCCTGCTTGCGCCCTTCCGGATCGGCAACCCGGACCTTCGCACCACGCTCGAGCAGCATAGGCACGATGACGAGGCTCGGCGCGTCGCGCATGTCGTCGGTGTTGGGCTTGAAGGTGACGCCGAGCACCGCAATGGTCTTGCCGCGCAAAGAGCCGTCGGCAGCCCGCTCGATGCGCGCGGTCATGGCGATCTTGCGCTCGTCGTTGACGCGTTGCACCTGCTCGACGATCGACAGTGGCGCGCGGGTCTCGCGGCCGGTCCTGATCAAGGCCGAAACGTCCTTGGGGAAGCAGGAGCCACCGTAACCGGGCCCGGGATGCAGGAACTTGTCGCCGATGCGGCGGTCGCGGCCGATGGCGTTTGCGACTTCCTGGACGTCGGCGCCGACCTCCTCGCACAGATCGGCAATCTCGTTGATGAAGCTGATCTTGAGGGCGAGGAAGGCGTTGGCGGCGTATTTGGCGAGTTCGGCGGATTCGCGCGAGACGAAGATGACGGGTGCGTGACGCAGCGACAGCGGCTTGTAGAGGCGCTCCATGACTTCACGCGCGCGTTCGCTATCGGTTCCGACGAGGACGCGATCGGGATGCGTGAAGTCCTGAATGGCGGAGCCTTCGCGCAGGAATTCGGGATTGGAGCAGACGGCATAGTCGGCATCGGGCCGGATCGCCTGCAAGCGCCGTTCGATCTCGCGGCTGGTGCCGACGGGCACGGTCGATTTGGTGGTGATGACGGTGAACCCATCCAGGTGCGGTGCGAGTTCCTCGACGGCGGCATAAACGTAGGACAGGTCTGCATAGCCATCGCCGCGGCGCATGGGCGTGCCGACGGCCAGGAACACGATGTCGGCAGCTTTGACGGCGGCCGCCAGATCGGCGGAAAAGAGCAGGCGCCCGGAACGCATGTTGCGGGTCATGATGTCGTCGAGGCCGGGCTCGTAGATCGGCGAACGGCCGGCTGCCAGCATGGCGAGGCGCTCGGGGTCCTTATCGACGCAGGTGACGGTCCATCCGAACTCGGAAAAACAAGCAGCAGAAACGAGCCCCACGTAGCCGGCGCCAATCATGCAGATATTCACGTCAATCCCCCAATTCTCCAAAATCGCCGCGGCGGGCTGCGATACTGCTGGGCGCGGCGCGTCCGTACCACTGCCCCCGACACCAGCCTGGCACCCTATTAGCATGTCCGGCAGGGGTCCGATGGGATAGGCAGGCGCGCCTGCCGATGGAAAGCAGCAACCCAGTTCGCAAACGGTAAATCCGTTCCGTCGGAGAACCCGTATTTCCGCCCTGGACGTGAGGCAAGTAGAAAGAGTATCGCAGCAGGCCGGCGATCCGGCCGCGCCTTAATTTTCGGGAGCCCGCTGCAATCAGCGGCACACAACCGTGACACAAGAACGCATCGCCCACGCGGCGGCCCAGCCTCACGCCGGATTGCCGCTCCATCCCGAGATTTCCGTCGTCATTCCCGTGCTGAACGAGGAAAAGGGGCTCGACAAGCTGCTGTCGCGGCTGTTGCCGGTTTTGGAGGGGGCGGCCGCAACGTTCGAGGTCATCATCATCGACGATGGGTCGACGGACGGTACGCTGGCGCTGGTCAAGGCCCGCAACCGGACAGACTCTCGCATCAAGGCGCTGTCGCTGTCGCGCAACTTCGGCAAGGAGATCGCGGTGGCGGCGGGGCTCAAACATGCCGCAGGCGCGGCCGTCATCATCATGGACAGCGACCTGCAGCATCCACCGGAAGTCATTCCTCGGCTGATCGCCGGCTGGCGAGACGGCTATGACATCGTCTATGGCCGGCGCACGGACCGCAAGGCCGACGGACCGGTGCGCCGTTTCCTGGCGCGGCTGTTCTATCGCACGTTCCGCTCCCTGTCGGGTACGCGGTTGCACGACGATGCCGGCGATTTCCGACTGCTCAGCCGGCGCGCCGTTGCCGCGCTCAACCGGCTTGGCGAGCGGGCGCGGTTCAACAAGGGGCTGTTTGCGTGGGTCGGCTTCAAGTCGCTCGGCGTCAGCTTCGAGGTGCCCGACCGTGAGGATAAGACACCCTCGCGCTGGCGGCCGCGCCAATTGTGGCATTTCGCGCTCGACGGGCT
>CAZDNY010000047.1:5958-11949 GCA_964506885.1 uncultured Hyphomicrobiaceae bacterium
CGTTCACGACAATCCCGCTGCGCATCTGGTCGTACCTGGGCGTCGTCATCTCGATGGTGGCGCTGATCGCCATGCTCACCATCCTGATCAACACGCTGATCTACGGCAACCCGGTGCGCGGCTATCCCACACTCATCGTTTCGATCCTGTTCTTCGGCGGCGTGCAACTGATCTCGCTCGGTGTGATCGGAGAATACCTGGGCCGGGTCTATGAGGAGGTGAAGGCGCGGCCGCTCTATATCGTCGGTGAAACGGTCGGGCTCGACCCCGTCGAAGGCGAGACGCGGCGGGCGAGTGATGCGCGGCCGACGGGCGAGAGGCCGGCGTGATGGCCGGGCCGAGGGAGCAACACGCGTCGCGCAACATCGTGCTGATCGCCGACGACTTCGCGATCTCGGAGGGGGTGAGTGCAGGTATCGCGCAACTGGCCCGCGCACATCGCATCAGCGGCACTGGCGCGATCGTCACGCTCGAGCGCTGGCGCACGGATGCCGCACAGCTTGCCGCTCTGAGGTCCGACATCGCAATCGGCCTTCACGTCAACCTGACGCTTGGCGCGCCGCTGGGTCCAATGCCCTGGCTGGCACCGGCGGGCGAACTGCCGAAACTGTCCGGGATAATCGCGCGCGCGCTGGCCCATCGGATCGACCGCGCGGAAGTGCAAGACGAAATCGGCCGACAGCTCGCATGCTTCCAGGAGCTGACCGGGTACGCTCCGGATTTCATCGATGGCCACCAGCATGTGCATGCGCTTCCCATGGTGCGCGAGGCTCTGATCGCGGCGCTCAACAGACACTATGGCGATATTCCCCATAAGCCGCTGGTACGCGTCCCGGCCGACCGGATCGCATCGATATCGGCGCGCGGGACATCACGCCTCAAGGCGGCCGTGTTGACTGCGCTGTCGGCTGGTTTCGCCGGCGATTTAAGGCGCGCGAGTCTACCTGCCAACGACAGTTTTGCCGGCGTGAGCGGATTTGGAGCAGGCGAAGCCGACGTCGAACGCGATCTGGAAGCGGCAACCCGCGCGATGGGCCGATTGCACCTCGTTATGTGTCATCCCGGTGTTCCCACACCGGAACTAGCGGCCCTCGATCCGATCACGACGCGGCGGGCTGCTGAACTAGCCGTACTGTCGCGTGACAATGCGTTGACTTCTCGGCTGTGCCATTTCGAGCGCGTGGGCGCAGACGGTCAAATCGATTGGGCGAGATATGGTGCGGTGACGGGATGAGCGAAGGGAACGGGCCTTCACATTCTGATGGCGGCCGCGCCGTCGATGAGAGCGGCCCCAAAGCCAGGGTCGGCGACCGCCGCCATCTGGTGCGGCACAGCGGCGGGTTTCTCGTCTCCGGCCTTATCGCGTTCAGCGTCGATGCCGTAGTGTTGTTCGTCCTGACGCGATGGGGCGGGCTCGATCCGTTCAGCGCGCGTGTGATCGCGATCGCGCTGGCAATGGTGGCGGGATGGCTGTCGCATCGGCGGCTGACGTTCAACGTGGCTGCGCCACCATCACTGGGCGAGTTCGGGCGCTATGCCGGTGTCGCTTGGACAGCAGCCGCCCTCAACTACCTCGTTTACGCGGCGATCCTCATTGTGCGGCCCGCTGTGTCGCCGCTGGGCGCGATGGTTGCCGCCACGGTCGTCGCGATGGGCTTCAGCTATCTGGGCATGCGGTTCGGGGTGTTCCGCCAGCGCGGCTGAGCGGCGTGAGGCGCCGGGCCGGCTTCACGCCAGAGGGCAGCCCCGTACTTGCCTCGCATGTCAGCGCGGTTCCGGACTGTCAAAGATCAGCAAAAAATCTGATCCCGGCCCGGGGCAGCCGTCTCGACATGCCCAACATTTTGGCATATTGTATACCAGCAAGAAGAAGCGGAAAGACGCCGGTTCCGGCCCTGGTTTTGGGGCTTTCGCTTAAATGCCGAGGCCGGTTTATCTCCCTAGATGCCTTACGGTCCCGATCTTCGCGGATCGGGACCGCATCTGCCCGGCGGGATCGAAACCGCCGCCGCGTTACCGCGAAGGCGGCTGCACCTGCGGCGAGGCGACCAGGGCTGACCGGTCCATGCGCCACGACCAGGCCGTGACTTTGCCCGAGCGCCGGGGCACGCTGCCTGACAAGATAAAAAGAACACGGCCCGAGAACCGCCACTGCAAGCGCACGTGACAACGACCCTGGGAGGGGCCCATGGATCTTTTCGAGCATCAAGCCAAACGCCTGCTGGCCGACTACGGCATTGCCACGCCGGTTGGCGAGACGGCGCGCACGGCCGACAAAGCCGGGCAGATTGCACGGCGCCTCGGCGCATCCACCTATGTCGTGAAGGCGCAGGTGCTGGCCGGCGACCGCAAGAAGGCTGGCGGCATCCGCTTTGCCTCGACGCCCGGCGAGGTCGAGACCGCGTCGGCGCAACTGATCGGCTCGACGCTGGTGACCAGCCAGACCGGAGGGGCTGGCGCGCCGGTCGAAGCAGTGCATATCGAGGAAGCTGTCAAAGTCGCGCAGAACCTCTACATTGCCATCACCGTCGACAAGCGTTCGGGGCGAATCGTGATGCTTGCCTCAAAGAGCGGCGGCGAGGACATCGAGGCGCGCGCAGGCAAGGAGGCTAGTCTGATCGAGCGGCTGGACCTGACGCTCGCCGGCCAAAAGCTCGAGGGTGACCTCGAAGGCCTGGCGGCGCGGATCGTGCCGAACGAGCCGCTACGCACGGGCCTCGCCACCTTGATGCGCAACCTTGCGGCGGCCTTCGTCGGGCTCGATGCGACGCAGGTGGAGATCAATCCGCTGGCGGTGACAGCGGACGGTCAGCTCGTTGCGCTCGATGCAAAAATGACGCTCGACGACAACGCGCTGTTCCGCCGGCCAGAGCTTGACGCACTGCGCGGAGCCAGCAAGTCGCCGGCAGACCCTTCGGAGCTGGAAGCGCAAGCGCATCAGATCAACTACCTGCGGCTCGATGGCGACATCGGCCTCGTCGTCAACGGCGCGGGGCTCGCGCTTGTCACGCACGACCTTGTGGTCGACGCAGGCGGGCGCCCGGCCAACTTCATGGATATCCGCACCACCGCGACCAGCCTCGACATCGCGCACGGCTTCGGGCTCATCTTGAAGAACCCTGCGGTGCGCGCGGTCTACGTCAACGTGCATGGCGGCGGCATGCAGCGCTGCGACACCATCGCGGAGGGCATGGGGATCGCCATGCGTCGCTCCGGCCGGCGGGTGCCGATCGTGATCCGCATGGCGGGCAACAATGCCGCGTTTGCCGCGACTGTCCTCAAGAACAACGGCATCGACTACATCGATGCCGACGACATGGCCGAGGGCGCCGCCGCCGCCGTCGCCGCTGCACGCAGGGAGGCTGCATAATGGCTATTCTCGTTACACCCGAAACGAAGGTGATGTGCCAGGGCCTGACGGGGCGCGCGGCGACCTTCCACTGCGGCCGCATGCTGTCTTACGGCACGCAACTCGTTGCCGGCGTGGTGCCGGGCAAGGGCGGGCGCACACATCTCGACCTGCCGGTCTACAACACCGTTGCCGAAGCCAAAGAGGCGACGGGCGCTTCGGCCAGCCTCGTGTTCGTCCCGCCCGAGCATGCGGCGGCGGCCATGATCGAAGGCATCGAAGCGGAACTCGACCTGCTCGTGTGCGTGACCGAGCGCATTCCGGTCCTCGACATGGTGCGCGTGCGCCAGGCGCTTGCCGGCTCCAAGACGAAGCTTGTCGGTCCCAACAGCCAGGGCATCCTGGCACCCGGCATCGGCCAACTCGGCGTGATGACGACGGTGGACGCGCGGCGCGGCGGCATCGGCATCGCCTCGCGCTCCGCCTCGCTGACCAGCGAAGTCGTGCTGCAGACGACGCGTGCGGGGCTTGGCCAGTCGACGACAGTGGGCGTAGGCGGCGATCCCGTGCACGGGCTCAGCCTCAAGGACACCGTCGAGATGTTCCTCAACGACGCCGACACCAGCGGCATCATCGTGATCGGTGAAATCGGCGGTACCGACGAGCAGGACGTTGCCGACCTGATCAAGTCGCGCAAACCGAAAAAGCCGGTCGTTGCGCTGATCGCAGGCCGCCACGCCCCGCCGGAGCGGCGCATGGGCCATGCCGGTGCGCTCGCCACGCAGGGCGCGGGCACGGCGGCCGACAAGATCAAGGCGCTGGAGCAGGCGGGCGTGCTGATCGCTCCGGATGCTGCTCATGTGGGCGCGGCGATGCGCGAGGCGCTGATGTGATGTGAGAGGCGTATGCGCCAACGGGGCCTCACTTAGCCCCTTGGCGCAATCCTCGTCTCCAACTCTGCCATCATCTCGCGGGCGGATTGCACAAGCTTGTCGTGCTTGTGATCGAGCGGCTGGCCATTCGCGATTTCCGCTTCGCGCTTATCGATGATGCGTTTCAGCCAGCCAAGCGCCAAGTCGGGCCGGCCATGCAGTTCGGACCAGAAGCGGGCGACGAAGAAGCGGCCGACCGGGTCACCATCCGTTGCGGCGTCCTGTTCCTCGAACCTGCGGGCGGCGGCTTGCAGGTCGCCCATTTCGACGTAGGTCTTGGCGATCACGCCAAGCAGATAGCCGACATTCGCACGGTCGCCGCGCTGGCGGGCCCGTTCCAGAACCGCTTCGATGTGGGCCAGGGCTTTCGTGTAATCGCGATCAGCGAAACACCGGCCCCAGGCGAGGTAATCTGGATCTTCGGACAGCTTCATCGTCGATGCGCCTGACTACGGGCTCTGCTGGGCTGCGTTGCTTGGCATATGGCGCAGCTCGAGTCTACGGCAGCAACACATGCAGCGCAGGCATCTACGACATCGATGAATGATAAATTTGCTCGTGCGCCCGCTTCGAGTCCGGGCCCGCACTCAGCGTCCGACGCGGCGGATGCAGCACATCCAGACCTGCGCGGCGACCGCAGCCGGAAGCCAGAAATAGGCGTCGGCGGCAAATGCCGGGATCAGAAGCACGGCGCCGGTCGCCAGGCAGACGATGCCGGTATTGGCGGCAATCGAAGTAACAGCTTGTTTCACCCGCGGCGTCCCCCGTGCAGTGGTCGTGTCCGTGCAGTCCCGCGGCTCCAGACCGCGCCGCCGGCCGCTCTGAAACGCCCGGCAGGCTCGCGATTCGAAATCACGTTGTATCAGGATACGTGAAAGCGAGGTCGCGTCGAGTGCGCTCGATCAATGTTGTGCAGCGCGAGAAGAACGGGCGCGCCCAGCCGTTGGCGGCACGTATCTATCGCCCAATTCACCTAGGCTTTTTTGCAGTGCCGACCTTATGACGGAAATACGCAGTCCGGCGCGGATCGCAGCGCACAAACAGGACGCGACATGGCGGCTGTCAGCCGGCGCGGCGCCTGTTGCGATGTGGACCAAAGGCGGACCGTTTTTCTGTCCCAGATCACCTCGAAGCCACACTTTTTTGCGGAATTTGGCGGCGCAGCATGCTGCTTGGCGCACTTTCAAGGGCCTGATTCGCTTGCATAAAAACTTAGTGGTGAAATCGGAATTAGGGGAATTGCTGCGCATATGGGCTGAAGACGGGCAAGTGAGCCGGCCGCTGCCGGGTGGGGCGGAGCGAAGCGAAAAGCGGCGCGCAGGGCTTTCGAACCGGTGGTGCGGACGGCGGGACTCGAACCCGCACGACGTTGCCGTCTCGGGATTTTAAGTCCCGTGTGTCTACCGGTTCCACCACGTCCGCGCGGTGCCGTTATGAGCGAGGTTGACGCACGTGGCAATGGCTGCGGGGGACTGGCGCCGGGACATGCGCGCGAACACCCCACAGGCGCGTGTATTCCAGCCAATTGCGCTACGTTCGCACGCTCAAGAACTTCACGCGGTTCTTCAGGACATAATCGTAAAGACGGTAATCCGGCTCCAAAGCCTCACGCAATTCGCGTTCCACCTTTGCTTCCAAAGGATCGCGTGCGCCCTTCATCGTGCCGACATTCAATTTCTGGATCTCGGGAACATCAAGTCCGAGGAAGCC
>CAZDNY010000048.1:0-11844 GCA_964506885.1 uncultured Hyphomicrobiaceae bacterium
GCTGCCGTAGCTCAGGGGTAGAGCACTCCCTTGGTAAGGGAGAGGCCGAGAGTTCAAATCTCTCCGGCAGCACCATTAAATTCTCTGAAAATCAGTAGGTTGATTGTGGGGCCTAGCTGACGCTCAAGGTCGCGAAAAGTGCCTCGGGCAGCCGTACGCCGAGGGTTGGCCATTCATTCGTGGAGCTGAGCAGCAGACGGCGGGATGTCGCAATCGTGTTCCTCACCAGCCCTGCGCAGTATCTGCCCTGCGGCCCATCCGTCGATGTAGACTGAGGCATGAAAGTGGATCAAAGACGCTACGCGCCTGCTACGGCCCGCAATCGGGAGCCGATCCTGGCTGTCCTGCAACGCCACCTGCCGGCCCAAGGGCTCGTACTCGAGATTGCCAGCGGAACGGGCGAGCACATCACCTTCTTCGCGCAATCATTCGGCCCGGAATTGGTCTTCCAGCCGACTGATCCCGATCAAGCCGCCAGGGAGAGCATAGACGCGTGGACCGCTGCGCTTGGCGTGACGAACGTGCGCCCTGCCATCGAACTCGATGCCGCTTCGGCAGACTGGCCTGTCGCGAGCGCAGACGCCGTCGTTGCCATCAACATGGTTCACATCTCCCCCTGGGCAGCCACAGAAGGTCTCGTCCACGGCGCGGCCCGCATCCTTCCAGAAGGTGGCCTGCTCTACCTTTACGGTCCCTACCGCATGGGAGGACGCCACACGGCGCCGAGCAACGAGGCGTTTGATGACGATCTGAGACGTCGTAATCCCGACTGGGGCGTTCGCGATGTCGACGCCGTGACGGCGCTGGCGATGGCCAGCGGCTTCGACGCTCCGGTCATCGAGCAGATGCCGGCCAACAACCTATCGCTGGTGTTCCGGCGACTCGCATAGAGAGCACTTCGCGCTCTGGGTGTGGGAACGGTGGACGTTGCCAGTTCCGCTTCAGCCGCCAAACCGACGTTGGCGGTCTGCTGTGTGAAAGGGCTATTCGGAATGTCCAGCGTTTTTGCCGTGACACGGTCCGACAGTGCTGCGTCGGACAGTCTCTCGTCGGCGCATTGGTTCAACTGCAACCGTGTGTGATCGGCACACAACGTGTCGCATGCCGGCTCCCTTGCGGTTCAAGGAAAATGTCCCGTCACGACGGCAACGGACATTAACCAGTGCCAGCAGCAAGGCCGACCAAACCAACCCGTCCGCACCTACGTTAGTGAGCTACGCGGGTCTTTTCACGATGGCGTGGAACAGACCCGCGTAGCATTCCACGTGAGCAATCGTTCGGGCTGGAGGCCGCTGGTCGTTGAACATTCTGGGCATCGTCACAAAGACGCACGACACGGGGGCTGCCATTCTTGCAGACGGCGCGATTGCGGCTGTCATGGAAGAAGAGCGCTTCAACAGGGACAAACACACCCAGTTGTTTCCGGAACTGGCACTGGACGCTGCTCTGGCGGCATCCGGCATGACGCTGGCAGACGTCGATGTCGTGACCACGCCCTGGGACGTGGCGCAACTTCGACGATCGTTCCGCCAAATCGTCGGGCGGAACTTTCCCGCCAGCCTCAATCTGCTTCGTCCCTCTGCGCATAGCGCGCAGAACAGCGGTGTCGTCTTTCTCAGGCAGCGCTTGAAACAGGGCCTGAAGCGGCGTCTCAAGGGCGGCAAGGTTCCCGACATCGTCGACGTGCGCCACCACGATGCGCACGCTGCCATCTATTTCGTTTCGCCGTTCGAGGATGCGGCGGTTCTGGTCCTGGACGGCTACGGGGACGTGAGCGCGACGAGCGCCTACATCGGTACGGGCAACCGGCTCACGCTCGATCACCAGCTTGGGTTCTTCGATTCGCTTGGAGCACTCTATTCGAGCGTGACGATGCATCTGGGCTTCAAGCTGTTCGAGGAAGGGACCGTCATGGCGCTCGCCGCGTGCGGTGGACCCACCTACGTCGATCGCTTTCGACACCTCATTACCTTCGGAGAGGACGGAAGCTTTCGCTTCAATCCCGAGTACGTCAGCTTCCACACGCACGGCCTGGTCCGCCCGTTCACGCCCCGGTTCCACTCCGAATTCGGACCGCCGAGGCAGCCCGGCGAACCGGTGACAGACCGACATCGCGATCTTGCCGCCGCGCTGCAGGCGGTCACGGAAGAGGCCGTGCTTCACTGTGTCCGCGCGATCCAGAAGAAGACCCAGTCGCGGAACCTGTGCATCAGCGGTGGCGTCGCACTGAACTGCGTCGCGAATGCAAAGGTTCTCGAACATACGGGCTTTGAGCGCATCTGGGTGGCGCCATGTGCCTCCGATACCGGCGTGCCGCTTGGAAGTGCTCTTTGGCATTATCACCAGACACTGGGGAACCCCCGTGTCGCGGAACTCGATCATGCCTATCACGGGGCTTGCTACGACGACGCCGATATCCATGACGCGCTGGCAGCGGCCGGGCTATCGGGCGAGCGACTGGATGATGCGGAGCTGTTCAGCCGGGTCGCAGGAGATCTTGCCGACAAAAAGATCGTGGGCTGGTTTCAGGGCCGTTTCGAAATGGGTCCGCGTGCCCTTGGCAATCGTTCGATCCTGGCGGATCCCAGGTCTCTAGCGATCAAGGAACTGTTGAACGAGCGGATCAAGCACCGCGAGCCGTTCCGCCCGTTTGCCCCCGCCGTACTGGCCGAACGCGCGGCGGACTTCTTCGAGATCAACCAGCCGGACCCGTTCATGACGCTGGCGCCACGTGTTCGAACCGAGCGAAGGGCGGATATCCCTGCAGCCGTCCATGTGGACGGCACCGCACGCATCCAGACCGTGCAGCAAACTGCCAATCCGAGGTTTCATCGCCTGATTTCCGAATTCGGAAATCTGACGGGCGTGCCCGTCCTGCTGAACACGAGCTTCAATCGGCAGGAGCCCATCGTAGCGAGCCCAGCCGATGCCATCTCGTGCTATCTCAGGACCTCGATGGATGTTCTCGTCATGAACAACTTCTACGTCACGGCGCGTCCGCCCGGTGCGAGCGAGACTGCAGAAGCTGCATTCTCCGAGGCCCAGTCGGCCCTGCGCCGGCGGCTTAATCCGTGGCGGCAGATTTTCGAGATCTGAACGAAACCGCCGCGGATGGATCTGGCGATGCCGATTTACGCCGAAGCGTGAGATGCGCGCTTTCGCTTCTATGCTCGGGGCGTGCGGCACCGGAAACGGCTTAAACGGCTTACTTGTCCTCCAGGCCGAACTTTTTCACCAATCGGTACGTGTTGCGTTCGCTGACGCCGAGGATACTGGCGATGCGGCCGCGGTGGCCCTGATGGCGTGCGATCAGGTAATTGAGATACTTTTCCTTGATCTCTTCCAGCGTCGGTTCGCCCTCGAAGCTCAGATCGCAACGCGCCTTGCCGTTTTCGGTTCCGGCGCGGGCGGCGGCAGGTGCCTGTCCCGCAACGATGGGCAAGGCGAGATCCTCAAGCTCGATGGTTGCGCGGGTTCCCGATACGAGGAGGGCACGCTCGATGACGTTGCGCAGTTCGCGAATGTTGCCGGGCCAGTCGTAGCCTGTCAGCGCTTCGAGCGCTGCATCGGTCAACTGCTTGGGCGTGCCGCGCTGAAACGTCCGCGCGGTCATGAAGCGTTCGGCGAGCATCGGGATATCCTCGCGCCGCTCGCGCAGGGACGGCACGCGGATGACGACTGTGGCGAGACGGAAATATAGGTCGCGGCGGAACCGGCCTTCCTCGCTGAACGTGCGCAGGTCACGATTTGTGGCGGCGACGAAGCGGCTATCGCTGGCCAGGCCCTGGGTGCCACCGAGCCGGCGGAACTCTCCGGTCTCCAGCAGCCTCAAGAGCTTCGATTGAAGCGAGGCGGGCAGCTCGCCGATCTCATCCAGGAAGACGGTGCCCCCCTCGGCCACCTCGATCAGACCCTGCTTGCGCTTGTCGGCGCCAGTGAAGGACCCCTTCTCGTGACCGAACAGTTCCGATTCGAACAGGCTCTCCTGCAGCGTGCAGCAGTCGACCGGAACGAAGGTTCCCTGCGCACGCGCGGACATCTGGTGGATCGAACGGGCGACGAGTTCCTTGCCAACGCCGCTCTCACCCTCAATCAAAACGGTGGCGTCACTGGGTGCGACCAACTCGATCATGCGCACCAGCTTGCGGAACGCCTCACTGGAACCGACCATGTCCTCGGCAATCGCCGGCGTCAGCTGGTTGCGGCAGTACTCGTACTGGCGTCGCAGAGAGTCCGCCGACAACGTGCGTGTCACCGCCAGCTCCAGCTCGGCGGGATTGACCGGCTTGGCAAGATACTCGGCGGCACCGGCGCGCATCGCCTCGACCGCGTGCTTGATCGATCCGAATGCCGTCAGCACGATGACCGGGCACTGCGCTGACAGATCAGGCAGGCACTTCAGTCCGTCGGCATCCGGCAGGCGGATGTCCAGCAACGCAAGGGAGGGGTCGACGCCCTCCAGCGTCGCCTTCGCGTCGGCCCACGAGTGCGCGGTGGCAACGATATGGCCCATGGCCTGGATTTGCTCGGAGACCAGGCGGCAGAGCGTCTTGTCATCTTCGATGACTAGAATGCGTTTGCGGCGCTTACTCATGCTTCCTCGATGCTCGCTTCCGCCCAGGGCAGCGTGACGGCGAACTGCGTGCCCGCCCCCAGCTCGCTGGTCACGGTAATCGTACCGTTGTGGCGCCGAACGATCTCGCGACAAATCGGCAGGCCGAGCCCGGTTCCGTGTGCACCGTCGGCACGCCGACTCCAGAATGGCTGGAAGATTCGCGGAATGTCGTCGTGCGCGATGCCGCAGCCGGTGTCCTGGAACGTGACGATGACATCGGAACCATCGCAGCGGCCGGTAATGGTCAACTTACCGCCGTTCGGCATCGCGTGGAAAGCGTTCTGTACCACATTCAGGACGAGCATGCGGATGTCGCTGTCGGTGGCCACCACACGCAGCGACGCGGCGAGGTCAAGGTCGATCATGATGCCAGACTGGTGCGCCTCGGCCGTGAGCAGAGAAACAACCTCGGGGATGACCTCGTCGATGGCGACGAGCTCAGGCAGTTCAGATGGTGGCGAAGACAGTCGCAAAAGCCGGTTCGTCACTTGAATGCAGCGGTCGATCTCCCCGTCCATCAGGTCGAGATGACCTGCGAACTCGGTGCGGACCGCCTCGGGCGGCTTCCTGCGCAGCGCCTGCAGCGTCAGATGTATGGACGAGAGCGGATTGCGGATCTCGTGGGCGACACCGGCAGCGAGCTGACCGATTTCAGACAAGCGCTGTTCCTGCGAGTGGTGCAGATCGCTGCTCAGGTCGCGGATCGATTCGACCACCGCTGATGTTCGGCCTCCACCACTCACCACCTCCAGCGGGGCTGCGGAGACTTCCACGACAAGCTCTTGGCCGTCCGCCCGCTTGTGTGTGTGGCGACAGGTGACGGACTTTCCGGTTCGACCGATTTCGTGCAGCGGGCAGGTGACGAGCGTAGGGGCGCACGGCTCATTGCGCTGATGAGACGACACGTAGCAGGGCCGCTGCAGGATCGCGGCGCGGTCGAGGTTCATTTGGCCGCAGAAGGCACGATTGACCATCAGAACCTTGTAATCGGGTCCGATCACGCGAATGCCATCCGGCACGGCATCGATCAGTGCCTGCAAGAACTCTTCGCGCTCCGCCAATTCCTTTTGCTGGGCCTCGAGCTGTCGGCTCGCCGATCGGAAGGTGTTTCCAAGTTCGGCGAGTTCGTCGTGACCTGCGATCTCGACCTTACTGTTGAAACGGCCGTCGGCGAGAGCGACGCTGGCCGTCTGCAGCGTACGCACGGGTCGGATCACGGCACGCTGCAGCACCCAGCCGATCGCGCCAGTGCCCGCGAGCAGGACAAGAATACCCGCACCAGCCATGGCGAGGCCCATCGCCATCGCCTCCTGCCTGATCTCGCCGGCATCATAATCGACGACGAGGATACCGTTGACCGGCTTTTCTGCGGCGTCGCCGTGGCACTGGCGGCAGGCTTCGCGATTGGGAACCGCGTTGACACTGCGCAAAACACCTCCGGCGCCGGGATCGCCAACGAACGTCGATCCGCGGGAGCCGCCCTTCGTCATGTCGCAACCGGGGCAGAGTTCCCCCGCGCTCAAATCGAAGACGCGCCCAAGCTGTGCCTTGTCGGACGCGAACCGCACCTCGCCACCGGTATTGAGGATCATCACGTCCTTGATGGACTTGCGCTTGCCGAGACGGGCGACGATGTCCTGGAGGCCGTCGATGTCGCGCTTCAACATCGCGTTTTCGAGCGCGACCTGGAGCATGTCATTGATCTCGGTGGAGGTGCGGGCGCGCTCCTCGACGAGCCTCTCGCGGTAGTAGCCAAGAAACAGCGCGAGGAAGGCCAGCGACAACACCGTCAGTGTCGCGCCAAGCACGAAGAAGAGCTGTCGCGACAGCCGGCCGGCTATCCAATTTCGAACGTCGGCGATCATTGCGCCGCCAGTCGGAAGAGGAGTTTTTCGACGGGCAGATCGATTGCGCCGAGACGGACGACGCGCGCAGTTGCAGCAGGTGCCGCGTCGGTGAAAACCGCCAGCGGGAAGAGGACCGGCGCGCGCATCGGTGCGGCGATCATGCGCGACACCCATGCCGCGCGCTGATCTGGCGTGCAGGTTGCGAGCAGTGCCTCGGCGTTGTGGAGAACGATACCGTCGGGCGCGGGGTCATCGCGCTGCGCCTCGTCGACGACCTCCTCAATGCGCGAAATCGGCAGGCTGGACGCACCGGCTCCCAGCGGCTGCATGTGCTCCGCCCTGAAATCGATGAAACGAAAACCAAGTGCGTGGGCCATCGCACGGACCAGGTCTGGACGATAGGCCTCGAAAGCGACGAAAAAGACGCCGCTTTGCCCCTGTTCGTGCAGCGCGCCGGAGATCGGCTCGATCCAATTTGGCAAAGACGCATTCTCACGTGTCATGGCAAGACCTGAAAAAGCTTCTGGCGGTGCGGCTTGGTTGCGCAGATGCGGCACACACTGACGTCGTCCGTGGTGCCCTTTACCGCATAGAACGGGCTTGCGCAGATTGTGCATTGACCGCTGACAAGCTCAACGGCGGGCGGGCGCGCTGGTCCCCAGCGTGACAGCGCTATCGCATCGGGTTCGCAGGCTGCTACGCACAGCCCGCAGCCCGTGCATTGGGTCGCATCGGTAAGATAGCGCGGCTCGCCGCGGGCGGTGCCGGTGAGCCTGAAGACCTTGTGAGGACAAACTTCGAGGCAGGCACCGCAGGCGACGCAAGCGGCGGGATCGATGGTCGGTGTCGTCGGAGCGATCCGAGCGCGCCCCGAGCCGACCACAATTGCGGCCGTGCCAATCCGGCTCCTTTCGTGGCTGGCGTTCAACGCGGCGATCTTGGACTGTTGCACCCCCGTCATGTGACGCACGAACGCTGCGCGGAAAAGGGTCCGACGGCTGACGCGGCCGGCCTGATCGCGCTCCTCGCGCCAGTCCTCGATGCTGCGGCGATGCACGGCAAACGGTAGCTGGCCGCGATCGACCGCGATCCGGTTGATCTCGGCGACGTGGTCGGCGAGCGGTCTTACCCGGCCATAAGCACAGTCGGAGCAATCGCCATGCGCGATCACCAGCGCACGTGTATTACGATAGTGGAGATTTGCCAGGTGCCCGGGAGTGACGGCGTGCAGGCACGTGACCCGACCCGGCTCGCTGCATCTGGCCACTTTGCTGCAGGCCATGTATGCGCGGTCCGGATCGACCGGCGGCGCAACGAGGGGCACCGCAGCGCCGGCGACTTCAATGGCCTGTTCGGGACAGGCCGCCGCACATAGGCCACAACCGTCGCAGACGGCGACATCAAGGGTGAGGCCGTCGTCCCCGAGTTCGAAGGCCGACACCGGGCAAGCGGCCACGCAAGCCCGGCACTCGGCGATCGGGCTCAGGCCGTGAACACAGCGCTGTGCGTCGACCGTCGGTGCGGCAAAGTCCGACATTTCGCTGCTGGGACTGTCTTGCGTCATCTCGGCTCGCTCCGGCGGCCCGTATTCGAGCAACATGATGATACGGATACCCTATGTGGTGTGCAGCATGTCGTGTACAGCCCGCGACCGGGTCGTCTGGCGTCCGGCTCCATGAAGGCGAACGTAATGGAGCAGCCTACCAACTCGGCGCTATGCCCGGCAGATAGGGTGCCGCATCTTCGTCATCGTGCGGCGAGGATGCCTGTCGCAACTGGTCCGGCACCTCTTCCGGCTGCGGACGCGCCAGCGCATAGCGATCGGCCAGAACGTCCCGGACTTCCTCGAGACAGGCGTGCGTCAGCGCTGCGACGCCACAATAATAAGGCGTTTCACAGCGGGCAGCCACGCGCGTCGCGAAGCTCCCGATCCACCGCAGCAAATGCTGGTCCAGGAATCGCGCGGCTTCCTGTGCACTCGCCTGCATATCCAGATCGGGCGTCGCAAAAAGATGTGAGAGGAACTGCAACTGCAGCACCATGTGGTCGTCGGATCGCAACTGGCGATTGACCGCACCGAGTCCATAGCGCCGATACCACTGCGCGAGCTCGAACATCGGCTCCTGACGCTCGAGCTGGTCCTTATCGAGCCAGGGCGATTCGGTCGACGGCGCGCGATAGGAATGAATGAGGTAGATGGCGGCGTGATCGGCGGCCAAATCATTCAAGGTGGCCTCGTTCACGGGATGAGGCATTGCGTCGAGTGCATCATCGAGCAGGCTGCAGGCACTGAGCGCGCAGTCCGACCGAAGCCTGAGGCCAAACCAGTCACGTGAAGGCACGGACCGCAGTTCATGGATCAGCTCCGCGGTCGGCTCGCGATCATTGAGCCGCGCCAGAAGCTCGAAGTCGCGCGAGATAGATGCACGCAACAACGAATCGACGTCCCAATCACCCGGACAGGGATCGCTCGTGGCATTTGCGGTTTTGTCATTCATACAAAGCACCCATTGTTGAACGACGGCATAGCTCCGTCAGCTTGACGATCAACCGCCTTTCTTCACCGCACCCTTCGAATGGGCAACGAACACGATCGACGGATTTGTAAGCTCAGGGTCTGCCATGTTCTGGACCTGACTGACGACTTCCTGCCCCTGATATCGCGCTTTCGTATCGTACGACCCGTCACGCAAGCCGTCGATAGGACCGATGTCGAGCACACGCATCATGCAGCCCATTACGCAGTATGGCTTGCGACCGGCATCGATCTCGTCCACGCACATGTTGCACTTCGACACGATGTTCTGCTCGGGGATGTACTGCGGCGCGCCGAACGGGCACGCGGCCTCACACCTGCGACAGCCGATGCACAGGCTGGAGTCGATGTCTACGATGCCATCCTTCTGGCGCTTATAGATGGCGCCCGTCGGGCATGTCGGCAGGCACGCGGGTTCCGCGCAGTGGTTGCACGACATGTTGACCTTGTAGGCGTAGACATCCGGGTAGGTGCCGCCCTCCACGTACATCACGCGGCGGAAGCGCGGGCCCGGCGGCAGGCCGTTCTTGTCCTTGCAGGCCAATTCGCATGCGCGACAGCCGATGCAGTCGACGTTGTTGTGAATGAAGCCGAGCTGCATGTCGGGCTTCACAGGCGTGTACACCTCGCGCTTCTTGCGCTTCACCGCTTCCTTGATCTTTGTCTTGTCCTTGGGGTCGGCCATTGTCTCATCTCCCTCGGCTCAAAGATCGCGGCGGAACACATGCGACCGTGAGGTCGCGAGCCTGTCCCAACCGGGGCGGTGCTCGAGATCGGTCTTGCGAATGTCTGCGAGGACCGTGTTGTAGGCGAAGGCGCCTGCCGGACTCGGCTCATCAAGGGTCAGGAAGTCCGGATTGCCGGAGCGATCGTAGCCCTTGTCGTCGATATCCATCCAGGCGCCTTCATGCAGCACCAGGACTCCCGGCATGCAGCGTTCGGTCACGTAGGCCGGAACGATGCAGCTGCCGCGGTCATTGAAGACCTCGACGGTGTCACCGGTCTTGATGCCCAGCCGCTTGGCATCCGACGCGTTGATGGTGACTTCCTGCTCGTAGGTCTCACGCAGCCAGGGAATGTTGTTGAAAATCGAGTGCGTGCGATGACGCGGATGCGGCGAGACCACGTGGAAGGGATGCTTCTTCATCTTCTCAGTCTCGTTCAGGCTCTCCCATGGCTCGATCCATTTGGGTATGGCGGGGATCTCGTACCCATAGGCAGTTCGAGTCCAGTCAGTGATCTGCGCCAGCTGCGTGGAGAAGATCTCGATGCGGCCGGATGGCGTGTTCCACTTCACGCCTTTCTCGACGTTGTCCTGGAAGGCGACATGCGGACGCGCCAGCTTGAACTTGTAGATGCCGTGCTGCTTGAACTCCTCCCAGCTCATCGTGACACCCTGATGATGCTGGACGCGGTCGTGCCACCAGGCGGCCAGATAGGCTTCGTCGGTCGCATCCGCGTTGACGAAATAGTCGCGCGGGGCGCGGGGATTGTAGCGTTCGCCGAAGCCGAGACGGAAAGCCAACTCGGTGAAGACCTGGAAGTCGGTCTTGGATTCGCCGAGTGGCTCGATCACCTTTGGCCGGTGGATGTAGTAGTGGCCCTTGTACCAGGGCAGGGCAACATCATGGCGCTCGAAGTGCGTGGCGATGGGCAACATGTAGTCGGCCCAGATTCCCGTCGGCGTGATCGTCGAATCCATGCAGACGAGAAGGCTTTCGCTGTCTCCTTCGGCCTCGAGCTTCTTGAGCGCCTTGATCTCCTTGTTGATGTTGGTGAGCTGGTTGAGCCAGTCGGACCCCTGCCAGAAGATGCCGCGAATGTTGGGAATCACACCATCGAGCTGATCGTTGCGCGGCCAAAGGCCCAGCTCCTCACGCTTGATGTCGGGGTAGTTCAGGACGCAATGCGCCCAGCGATCCGACTTGATCGAAGCGAACCAGACGTTGGCATATTCATCGTAGGGATAGGCGACGCCCTCGGCATGCCACGCCTTGCCGACGCCTTCGGCCGATCCGCCGAGCACGCCGATGTTGCCGGTCATGGCCTGCAGGGCCGCCGCCATGCGATTGTACTGCTCGCCATAGGCATTGCGGCCCGGTGACCACGATGCCTTCAACGCCGCCGGCTTGGTTGTGGCGTACATCTCGGCGAGCTTCTTGATGTCGTCGGCTTTGACGCCGCAGATCGGCTCGGCCCACTCGGGCGTCTTGGGCTGGCCGTCGTAGGTGCCGAAGATGTAGTCCTTGAAGTTCTCGCGGCCCTGCGCCCAGTCCGGCATGGTGCCGGCGTCCATGCCCAGCACGAACTTGTTGATGAAGTCCTGGTCGTGCCAGTTGTTGGCAAAGATGTGGTGCGCCATCGCAGCCATCATCGCGGCGTCGGTGTTGGGCTTGATGGGGATCCACCATGCGTCGTAGGCGGCGGCGGAATCGGTGTACTGCGGGTCGACGCAGACGAACTTGCAGCCGCGCTGCTTGGCGAGCCGCATGTAATAGAACGTGTTGCCGCCGTGGAACGTGTAGGCCGGGTTCCAGCCCCACATGATCATCAGCTTGGAGTGGGCGAACGTGTCGTCCTCGTTGCCGTCCTCGATGGTGCCGAAAGTCATGCGCGAGGAGAACGTGGTGCCCTGGTAGGAGGGGACGGACCATGAACTGGTGCGGCAGCCGAACATGCCCAGAAAGCGCGCGAGGAGGCCCTCGATCTGGTCGGACTTGTGCAAGACGCCGTAGGAGGCGCCGGCATAGGACTGATCGAGCAGTGCGGTCGGGCCGTACTTTTCCTTGAGATAGACCATGCGCTCGGCGATCTCGCTCAGCGCCTCGTCCCAGCTGACCCGCTTG
>CAZDNY010000049.1:0-11807 GCA_964506885.1 uncultured Hyphomicrobiaceae bacterium
AGGAGGCAAAGTACAAGTTTGCCCTTGTGGATGGGCGCAAGGAGCAGGTGCGCTCCCGCGCCCGTGGCGCGTCCGAAGAGTCGGACGGGCCACAGGATCGAGCCGGTTCTGGCGAGTCCGGACCGGGCAACGAGGACTGATCGAGAGCGCCTTGGTAAACACTGGGTAACCAAAGCGACTTACACGTGTTTTTTTGAGCCGCGGGGCATCAGCCACCGGCGGTCGGGAATTGGGGCAGCAGAACGGATCATGGATCGTATCAGAATCGTCGGCGGCAACCGGCTTGAGGGTGTCATCCCCATCTCGGGTGCCAAGAACGCGGCATTGCCGCTGATGATCGCAAGTCTTTTGACGTCCGACCGGCTGACGCTCAAGAACGTCCCCAATCTGGCCGACGTCAACCTGCTGGCTCGCATTCTGCGCAATCATGGCGTCGATCTCGCTGTCGACGGCAAGCGCCCGGGCGTCTCGCAGCATCTGGGCGAGACCTTCCACCTCACCGCGCGCGATATCGTCGACACCACCGCGCCCTATGAGATGGTCAGCCGCATGCGGGCGAGCTTCTGGGTTCTGGGACCGCTGCTGGCGCGCATGGGCGAGGCGCGCGTCTCCCTGCCGGGCGGCTGCGCCATCGGCACGCGCCCCGTCGATCTCCACCTGGAGGGCTTGAAGGCGCTCGGCGCCGATATCCAGATCGACGGCGGCTACGTCATCGCCAAAGCCCCGAAGGGCCTTCACGGTGGCCGTGTCATCTTCCCGAAGGTATCGGTGGGCGCGACCCACAACGTGCTTCTCGCCGCAGCTTTGGCAAAGGGTGAGACGCTGATTGAGAACGCGGCCCGCGAGCCCGAAGTCGCCGATGTTGCCGAATGCCTGGTCAAGATGGGATGCCAGATCGAAGGGATCGGTACGTCGACATTGCGCATCCAGGGACGCGATCGCCTCGAGGGTGCGGTCCATACGGTCCTGCCAGATCGCATCGAAACCGGCACGTTCGCCTACGCGGTCGCCGCAACCGGTGGCGATCTCGTCCTCGAAGGCACCCGGGTCGAGCTTCTGGAGACCGCGCTCGACGTCCTCGACGCCGTGGGCGCGACCGTCACGCCGACCGCAACGGGCATTCGCGTGGCCCGCAATGGCAACGGCATCGGCCCCGTATCGATCGAGACCCAACCGTTCCCCGGTTTCCCGACCGATCTGCAGGCACAGCTGATGGCGCTCGTCACCACGGCAACCGGCACCAGCGTCATCCGCGAGACCATCTTCGAGAACCGCTTCATGCACGTGCAGGAATTGGCCCGCCTCGGCGCCGACATCAAGCTGCACGGTGATACCGCAACCATCAAGGGCGTGCCCACGCTGCGCGGCGCCCCGGTCATGGCAACGGACCTGCGGGCCTCTGTGTCGCTGGTTATCGCCGGCCTGGTGGCAGAAGGCGAGACCATGATCAATCGCGTCTACCACCTCGACCGCGGCTTCGAGCGGCTGGAAGAGAAGCTGACCCGCTGCGGGGCGACCATCGAGCGCATCAGCGCAGGCTAGTGCGATCGGACCACCGACCGGGCCGATCGGGCGGGCCATCGGGTTCCGCCACCCTGCGGCGCATCGGCGCAAGTGATGGCTGATCCCGCCGCGAGTGCCGGTTTCGGGGGAGCTTTGGTTGCGCCATGTCGGCCGGACGGGTATCACTCGGCCAACTGGAAAGAGCCGCCCCCTGGGGCATGTCGTCCCGCGCCAAAGACAAAAACGTCGATGACCCCACTGAAGCTGATCGCGCTCGACGCGGAGGATCTGGCCATCATCTCCGCGCATGTCCAGGATTCGGTCGTCCGTGTCGGAGACATGGCCTATTTGCCGCGTGAGAAGCGTTTCGCCGCACTCATCAATCGCTTCGATTGGGCAGGCGTCGTCGCCGCGGCCGAGCAGGGGCGCAAGCCTGAAAGTCAGCGCCGCCGCGCCGGACTGCGTTTCGAACGCGTCCTGGCCGCAAGGCTGACCGGCATCAGGCTCTCCGACAAGCGCAAGTTTCTATCCCTTCTCGCGCTGACCTTCGAGCCGGCCGGCGGCGATGATCCTGGCGGCCGGATCAGGCTCGACTTTGCCGGTGGTGCGGCCATCGAATTGACGGTCGAGTGTATCGAGGCCGAGTTGAAGGACCTGGGCGCGGCTTGGCGCACGCGCCGCGTCCCCGACCACGGCGGGGAGAACTGACGACGTCTGGCCGGGAGCGCCTGTGGGGAGGTGCGGGCTAGGCCGAATGACCAATGGCCTGAAGTGCGGGCCGCCTACGACAATCCGCCGATCCGGCAGGGGGCCGGAGAGGTCACGAAGCACGCGATAAGAACAAAGGAGCGGCTCGAGAGGCCGGGACACGAAATGCCCAAGCGCTTGACCACGGCGGACCCCGCCTTCGAGGACGCCTTCCGGGCATTCCTCGCCGAAAAGCGGGAGGTCTCGGCGGACGTCGATGCGGCGGTGCGCGAGATCATCGAAACGGTCCGGCGCAATGGCGACGCAGCACTGGTGGCTTATTCCAAGCGCTTCGATCATGTCGATCTCGATGAGGTCGGCCTGCGTGTGACGGAGGCCGAGATCAAGGCGGCCCGCGAAAGCTGCACCAAGGAGACCCTCGAGGCGCTGGAGCTGGCGCGCGAACGCATCGCCGATCACCATGCCCGCCAGCGCCCTCAGGACGACCGCTATACGGACGCCGCCGGCGTCGAACTGGGCCATCGCTGGACGGCGGTGGAATCAGTCGGCCTCTACGTGCCCGGCGGCCTTGCGTCCTATCCAAGCTCCGTACTGATGAACGCGCTGCCGGCCCACGTTGCCGGCGTGCCGCGCATCGTCATGGTGGTGCCGGCCCCGCGCGGGCAGCTCAATCCGCTGGTGCTGGCGGCCGCCGATATCGCCGGCGTCAGCGAGATCTACCGTATCGGCGGCGCACACGCTGTCGCCGCTCTGGCACATGGCACCGAATCGATCGCACCGGTGGTCAAGATCGTCGGCCCTGGCAACGCTTATGTCGCCGCTGCCAAGCGCCAGGTCTTCGGCACCGTCGGCATCGATTCGATCGCCGGTCCGTCCGAGGTTCTCGTCATCGCCGACAAGGACAACGATCCCGAATGGATCGCCGCCGACCTGCTGGCCCAGGCCGAGCACGATACGGCCGCGCAATCGGTCCTGATCACGGATGATGCCGACTTCGCCACCGCCGTCGAGGACGCGGTCATGCGCCAGTTGAAGTCGCTGTCCCGCAGCGAGATCGCCACCGAGAGCTGGCAGGTCTTCGGCGCCACGATCCTGGTGCGCTCTCTCGATCAAGCGCCCGCTCTGGCGGATCGTTTCGCCGCCGAGCATCTGGAGATCGCCACCAGCGACGCCGAGGCGCTGGCCGCAAAGGTGCGCAACGCCGGCGCCATTTTCATCGGCCGCTATACGCCCGAAGTGATCGGCGACTACGTCGCGGGATCCAACCACGTTCTGCCGACGGCGCGTTCGGCCCGGTTCTCGTCGGGCCTCGGCGTGCTCGACTTCATGAAGCGGACGTCGCTTTTGAAGCTCGACGCGGCCTCGCTCGACAAGCTGGCACCCGCAGCCATGGCGCTGGCCCGAGCCGAAGGCCTGGAAGCGCATCGCCGGTCGGTCGAGATTCGGCTCGAAAAAAGCGCGGGGGAGTGAGATGCACGAGCCTGGAGCAACCGAGCAGCCGAGCCGCATGCGGCTTTATGCGATCGATATCGATGAAAAGTCGATTGCGCGCAACAACGCCAATATCGAACACGAGCGCGAGGTGGCGATCTTCGATCTGCTCGATGGAAACTCGTTTGCGGTGGCCGGCCGCGATGATGGCCCCTACCGCCTCAAGCTCTCGATCGTCGACCAGAAGCTTCAATTTGCCGTCGGCACAGAGGCCGAGGAAATGGTCGTCACGCACTTCCTGTCGCTGACGCCCTTCAAGCGCATCATCAAGGACTACTTCATGGTGTGCGACAGCTACTACGAGGCGATCCGTACTGCGCCGCCCTCCAAGATACAGGCGATCGACATGGGCCGGCGCGGGCTTCACGACGAGGGCTCGCGTACGCTGCAGGAGCGCCTTCAGGGCAAGATCGACGTCGACTTCGATACCGCCCGCCGGCTTTTCACCCTGATCTGCGCGCTCCACTGGAAGGGCTAAGCAACGACGATGGCGGGCGATCTGCCAGGCGCGGTTCTGTTCGCCTGCTCCATGAATGCCGTCCGCTCGCCGATGGCTGCGGCCATGCTGCGCCATCTCGCCGGCCGCCGCGTCTATGTCGAATCCGCAGGCGTGCGTGCTGGCGAGCCTGACGGCTTTGCCAGCGCCGTCATGGCCGAGATCGGCATCGACATGTCGCAGCACAAGCCCCGCACGCTGGCCGAGCTCAACGACACCAGCTTCGATCTGATCGTCACCCTGTCACCCGAAGCGCATCACCAGGCACTCGAGTTGACACGCACGATGGCTGTCGACGTCGAATACTGGCCGACCATCGACGCGACCGTGCTACTCGGCCACGGCAGCCGCGAGCAGATGCTGCAATCCTACCGCGGCGTGCGCGACAAGCTGTTCGACAAGATCCGGCAGCGCTTCAGCCTGGACGGCGGCCCCAGCGTTTGAAGGCGGCGCAGACCATGCTCCTCCTCCTCACGCAGCCTTGCGGCCCGTCACGAAGAACGTTTCCTGCATTCCCACGCCCTTGATCTCGATGGTGCCGCGGCTTTCGAACGTGAAGGCATGTTCGAGCCGCTGCCGGCATGCCGGGCAGATCAGGATGCGCCCCGGCACGCTGCGGCTTTCGAGGCGGCTGGCGAGGTTCACCGTATCGCCCCACACGTCGTAGCTGAACTTGTGCGTGCCGATGACGCCGGCCATGACGGGCCCGGATGCGATACCGATGCGTATTGCGATGTCGAGCCCGGTCTCGCCGCGCAGCCGCTCGATATAGGCGAGCATGTCGAGACCCAGCCGCGCCACCCGTTCGGTATGATCGGGCACCGGTTCGGGAATCCCGGCCGCCGCCATGTATGCGTCACCGATCGTCTTGATTTTCTCCACGCCATTCTTGGCGGCCATCGCATCGAATTCACGCACGATGGTGTTGAGCAGATCGACGACCTTGGCTGCACCAAGTGAGCGAGCCAGCGGTACGAACCCCGAGATGTCGGAAAACAGGATCGAAGCGCTCTCGAAGTTGTCCGCGATGAGCTTGTCCGGCTTGCCCTTCAGACGCTCCACGATTTTCTCGGGCAGGATGTTGCGCAGCAGACGGTCGGTCTCGGCCTTGGCCGATTCGACCAGCCGGAAAGCATACCAGACCGTGACCGCGATCAGCCCGAAGGTGGTTATGGCGCTTTGCGTATAAAGGTCGTTGAGGATGCGGCGGTTTGGCGGGATCAACGCCAGGTCCGGCGGATAGGAGAACCACACGAACAGGTGCAGCGCGAGCCCGCCGATCACCACCGCGATGGCCAGCTTCAGCCTTTCCAGTCCGAACACGAAGAAGGGCGCTGCCGCACCGATGATGAACAGCAGCTGGCCGCCGCCGTCGCGGCCCAGGTACGGAGCGATGTTGGAGATTGCGACGTATTCGGTGACGACGATCAGCAATCCACCGGCGATGTCATTGATCCGGTGGGTCAGCGGGACAAGCGAGACGATTGCGGCGATAGCGAGGTTTATGTAGACGAGCGGCCGGTATTCCTCGCCTTCCGTCAGTCCATATTGGATGGCGAAGATCATCGTCGTGAAGATGATCAGGTAGGCGAAAACGTTGAGGATCATCAAGCGACGCTTGGTGTCGCGGGGATAGCCCGCGGTGCCCGCTTCCGCGAGCCGCCCGAATCCGCTGACAACGCTCGAAATCCCTGGCAGGCGCGCGATCAGGCCGAGCACATACTTGATTGTCTGCCAGATGCGCTTCATCTCCGGTCCGCTCGTTGATCGGCGCGTTATGCGCCTGTCCCCCTCGGTGCGGCCTGCAGTCCTGCCTATTCGAGTCCGGCGACGATGGAAAGCTCGTCGATATCGCAGGTGAACTTGCTGCCCTTGCGGGTGATGGCGCCTCCGGACTCCAGAAGCGACAGAGCCGTGTTCACCTTGGGCCGGCTTGCTCCGATCAGCATCGCCAGTTCACCCTGCGACATGCCCAGATCGACAGATACGTTTCCCTCGACTGCATCGGGATCCTTCTGCCGTGCGGCGGCAAGAAAGAATCGCGCCAGCCGCACCTCGATCGGGCACAGCGCGATCGCCTCGAGCTGCTGGTCGGCATCGCGGATGCGCCGGCACAGGAAGCGCACCACGGCCTCCACCAGATGTGGTCGCGTTTCGGCAAGCCGCATGAAGGCGCCGCGCCCCAGGCTCAGTGCCTCGGTCTTGATGACTGCCGTGGCGTCCGCCGAGCGTGGCCCCTCGTCGAGCATGGCGATTTCGCCGAAGACGGCGCCGGTCTCGGCATGCGCGAACGACAGCTCGCGGCCTTCCACCGTCAGCACCGACAGGCGCACCCGGCCGTTGGTGACGAGGTAGATCTCCCGTCCAGTGTCCCCACGGCTGAAGATGACCTGTCCCGCATCGAAATTCACCGGCCGCATTTCGGCCAGCAGCGCCTGCCGGTCGGCATCATCCAGGGGCTCGAACATCGACGCGTTCTCGATCAGCGCGAGGTGTGTCTCGTTGATCGCCATGAATGTGTCTCCGCGCGCGAGGGGGTATCGAATTCCGCCCGATTTAGCCCGACCCGGCCCCCGCATGGCAATCCCTTTGTGCGGTCTTGCTTTTCAGTGCGCCGCTCTGCATTCTCCGCCTGGCCGGGTGTGCCATGTTTTGGGCGTCTCGGCGGGGGTATATCGCGCAGCCTTTGCGCAAGAATTCCCATTTGCGTATGTAACGCGTGTGGTGATCGCGCCTGCGACACTGCAGTTTCGGCCGCTGGCTGTCACGGAGCCCACATGAATCTGCCCAAAACCGCGCTGCTCAACGTGCTGCGCCGGACCGACGGTCCGCGCCGCGAGACGCTGCGTCAGGAACGGGCCCGCGAGCGCACGGCCGATTCGGCGCAGACCCTGGCGCCCAAGCTGGTTCTTGCCAGCGGTTCTCCCCGCCGCCTGATGCTGTTGTCCCAGGTCGGCATCACGCCCGACGCGGTCCGCCCGGCCGCTGTTGACGAGACGCCGCGCAAGGCGGAAATGCCGCGCGCCCTCGTCGCGCGCCTCGCCCGCGCCAAGGCCGAGGCGGCGCGCGACCAGATTGCCGACGACCCCGACATCGCCGATGCGCACGTGCTTGCTGCCGACACGATCGTCGCCGTCGGCCGCCGGGTCCTGATGAAGCCGCAGTATGTCGAGGAGGCGGTGGCATCGCTGCAGTTGCTCTCCGGGCGCGCGCATCGCGTCTTGACCGGCATCTGCCTCATCACGCCCGACGATCGCCTGCGCACCAAGATCGTCGACACGCGCGTGCGCTTCAAGCATCTCTCACGCGGCGAGATCGAAGCCTACATTGCCTCGCGCGAATGGCGGGGCAAGGCGGGCGGCTATGCCATTCAGGGTCTGGCGGGGGCGTTCGTCCAGCGCATCAACGGCTCGTATACCAACGTCGTCGGCCTGCCGCTGACAGAGGTGACGCAGATGATCGTGGCAGAAGGTTTCCCGGTCCACTATGCGTGGGCGCGGGCTGCCGAGATCGAGCCGGAGTAGACGCGTGACGGCAAGGCGCACCACCGCGGCCAACAAAGCCCCGAAGTGCCCCATATGTGGCGGGCTGACCGCGCCGGATTTCAGGCCGTTCTGTTCACGCCGTTGCGCCGACGTCGATCTGGCGCGCTGGCTCAATGGTGCCTACGCAATTCCCGTGACGGACGCCGATGACGACGAAGATGGCGAGGACATCGGCGCTGAAATGGCCGCCCGGAGCGGCCCGTCCGGCGAACGCTGAGGCGGCGGCATGGGGGCAGGCGTGCAGGCTCAGGCGCTATGCGGTCTGGCGCTCATTCCCCTCCTGGCCTGGGCCATGTCGGAAAACAGGGCACATCTCGGCACCCGTCGGGCGCTGATCCTTGTGGCTGGCACACTCACCGTCCAGCTCTGTCTCGCCCTCATCCTGCTCAAGCTTCCGCTGGCCCGTCAGGCGTTTCAGATGCTTGGCGACGGCGTGCTTGCGATCCAGCAGGCGACGGAGACGGGCGCTCGCTTCGTTTTCGGCTATTTGGCCGGCGGTCCAGCGCCCTACGAGCAGGTCTCCCCCCAGCATGATTTCATCATCGCGTTTCGCGTTCTGCCGGTGATTCTGGTTCTCTCCGCCCTGGTCCGCCTGCTCTATCACTGGGGCGTGCTGCAGGCCATTGTTCGCGCCTTCGCTTACGTACTGCGTCGTGCCACAGGTATCGGCGGCCCGCTGGCCACGGTGTCCGCGTCCGCGCTGTTCCTGGGCCTTGTCGAGGCGCCGCTCTTGATCCGCCCGTATTTGCGCGACATGGGCCGCGGTGCACTCTTCGCCATGATGACCGTGGTAATGGCGACGGTCGCCGGCACCGTCATGGCGCTCTATGCCACGGTGCTGGAACCGACGCTGCCCGGTGCTGCCGGGCATCTCCTGGCGGCCTCTTTGATGAACATTCCCGGTGCCCTCATGCTCGCCCGACTGGCCGTGCCGGACGGATTCATGGGCGGGCCCGAGACAGCCGACCTCGTCATCGAGGACCCACCGCATAACGCCGTCGACGCGATCACCAAGGGGACCATGGACGGCATCGGCCTGGTGGCCGCCGTCGCGGCCATGCTCATCGTTTTCGTCGCCCTCGTGACGCTGGCCAATGGCATCCTCGGCGCCGCTTCCGAGCCGTTCGGTCTGACACTGACACTGCAGGCGATGCTGGGATGGGTGCTCTCCCCGCTCGCCTGGATGATCGGCATCCCGTGGGGCGAGGCCGGTGACGCGGGTGCCCTTCTCGGCGAACGGCTCGTCCTCAACGAGCTGATTGCCTATTTCGATCTGGCCGGTGCCGGTGGCACCGGGCTGTCCGAGCGCTCCCGGCTCATCATGACCTATGCGCTGTGCGGGTTCGCCAATCTCGGCTCGCTGGGCATCATGCTGGGCGGTCTGACCGCGATGCTGCCCGAGCGCCGGCGCGAAATCGTCGCGCTCGCCCCGCGCTCGGTTGTCATCGGCTTCCTGGCAACCCTGCTCTCCGCCGCCCTGATCGGCCTCGTCACCCCCGTGTGACGCTCCCCATTTGCCAGCGATTTGATTTTTTCGAAGCCCAATGAACGCGTTAACGATTTGCTAACATCCGCCCGGGTGGCGCCTAGGTTCCGCCACCCGAATCGCCCAGATTCAACCTATGAGAGAATCTTGGCGACCATATACAACCCAAAAGCCGGTAGCAGTTGCGCTGGGCTTTGGGTTTCTCCTGGCGACGACGCTTGCCAACGCCATAGCCGCGCCTGACCGCGAACACATCGTCGGTCGCGCGGTCGTGGTGGATGGTGACACGATCGACGTTGCCGGAGAGCGCATTCGCCTGGAGGGCATCGATGCGCCCGAAGCGGGCCAGACCTGCGCCCGCCGCCTGATCGGCACCTGGCGTTGCGGCGCTGATGCCACCAAGGCGTTGCGCAAACTTGTCCAGGGCGTCACGGTGACCTGCGAGCGCCGCGGTACCGACAGATATGGCCGTATTCTGGGCGTTTGCTTCGCCGACGGGGTCGAGATCAACCGCCGCATGGTCGAGCAGGGTCATGCCTGGGCATTCGTGAAGTATTCGACGTCCTACGTCGCAGAGGAGCAGCGGGCCCGCCGCGATCATCGCGGCGTCTTCGCCACCGACAACCAGCCGCCCTGGGATTATCGCGCGCGGCGCTGGGCCGGCGCCGAGCAGCAGGCACCCGATGGATGCGCGATCAAGGGCAACGTCACCCGCAACGGCCGCATCTACCACATGCCGTGGAGCCCCTGGTACGCGAAGGTGGTGATCGACCAAGCCCGCGGCGAGCGCTGGTTCTGCTCTGAAAACGAGGCCGTTGCAGCAGGCTGGAGGCCCGCGCAGGGAACCTGATCCCCCGATGCGGCCGGGCGTTTGCGCACGTACGTTGCAATGCAGCAAGGGCGCATGGGGACGAAGCGCAACCAACCCTGATCCGATGTCTCGACTTTTGCCCGAAAAATCGGCATTATTCGCCGCACAAAACCAGTATGCCTCAAGCCGGTTTCCGGAGACGACGAGCTATGTCTAAAACAACAAATAAGATCATGAGCACATTGCAGGTCTTATCCGCGTGCGCCGCGTTGGCAGTGGCGACGGCCGCCACATCCGCGCCCGTGCTGGCCGGCAGCACCTGGGACGGCCTGAAGGGTGACGTGGTCGGCACGCGCCCGCTGCAGAACGGATTGGGGGTCGTCACGCTGGAGGCGCCATTCCGCCCGGACGATCAGCGCGCCGTTCCCATCTCGATCGACGCGCGCTTCGTCGATGGCCGCACGGTCAAGAAGGTCACGCTGGTCGTCGACGAGAACCCGATGCCGGTCGCCGCCGTGTTCGACATGGGTCCGAACCAGCGCCATGTGGCGCTCAAGACGGCCATCCGCCTCAATCAGCAGACCGAGGTCCGCGCCATTGTCGAGGCGAGTGACGGTTCGCTGTACATGGCCTCGCGGCTGGTCAAGTTTGCAGGCGGCCAGGCAGCCTGCGCCGCCCCGCCCACGGGCAACGCCGAAGAGATCGCCGCCAACATGGGCAAGATGAATCTGGCCGACGTTCCCGCCAACGGCAACGCGACGCAGATCGTCCACAACATGCGCCTCAATATTTCGCATCCCAACCATACCGGCATGGCGCTCGACCAGCAGACGTTGCTCTACATCCCGCTGCGCATGATCTCCGCGCTCGAGGTGCGCCAGGGCGATGTGAAGCTGTTCGACATGACCGGCTCGATCACCATCGCCGAAAATCCGTATTTCGAGTTCCCGGTGTCGCTGACGGGCGACCATCACCTCAACGTCGTGCTGAAGGACAGCGACGGCACCGAATGGAAGCGTTCCCTGCCCATTCGCGCCGGAAGCTGACGACGCCCGGCTTTCCGATCGGTTTTCGTTGGCATCGCCAGGATCAAACCGCGGAGACGGCGCAGGTGGGGCCGATCCAATGCAATGAGCCCCGCTCCGCTGGGAGCGCGCAGTCTTATGGCCTTTTACCGCGACGCTTTTCTGGCTCGCGCAGTCGGTCGAGCTTGGTGAGCACCGGAGCAATGGCCTTCTGCGTGCGCCGCTCCATGTCGCGATAGGCGGCCAGAACTTCCTCGCCCAGTGGTGTCAGCTGCGCCCCTCCACCGGCCTTGCCGCCTTTGCTCGCTTCAATCACCGGCGTGGCGAAATGGCGGTTGAGCGTCGAAACGAGCAGCCATGCCCTCTTGTAGCTCATGCCGATGCGCCGGCCGGCGGCAGCGATCGAGCCGGTCTCGCGAATGCCTTCCATGAGGTCGGCTTTGCCAGGGCCTATACCGACGCCCGGAGCAAGCACGACGCGCAGCCGCACGCCTCTTTGCGTATGTGAATCTGACATCGACCGGACCAAGCACCTGTCATCGCTGGGGCCTGATCGACCCAGATGGGACGCGCGGGTGTCCATCGAAGGCGCCAATCAGACTGTCAATAAATAGAGTTTCAGCGCGGCTGGCGCGCGCATGTGTGGTTCGGGCAAAACGGGGACCCTCGCCTCGTTCGGGCCAGCACCGCCGGAGGCGAACGATTTACACCATAAGCCCGTCCGCCCGCGATGTCGCCTGCG
>CAZDNY010000050.1:0-11696 GCA_964506885.1 uncultured Hyphomicrobiaceae bacterium
GCTCGGTGCGGACCTGTCCGCGCCAGAGGCGATACAAAAAAAAGACGGAGCAGTGCCGGGTCGGCACTGCTCCGCGAACTTTTACGTGGCACCTTCGTCGGTGCAGTCGAGCGTGCGGCTGAGATGCCTCACGCGCTCTTTGCGAACATGTCCGCCGTGATGCCCGAGTACCAGCCTTCGCTTTCCTTGAACTGCTCTTCGCGCATCTTGGCATCCTCGCCGACCTTGGAGACGAAGCCGCCGCTGGCAACGAGCATCTGCTTGCCGTCCTTCTCGCCGGCTTGGTAGCTGGCACCGACCTTGACGCTGTCGTTGGGGGCGACGAGCGACCAGCAGGTGTTGCGGAAGCGCGGCGGGAACAGCTTCTTGCCGCCCAGAACCGAGGCGATATGCGCCGCAACCGCCTTGGCCTGGCTGTTTGCGGAGAAGCCCGACTTGGGCATCTGGGTGGCGACGGAGGCATCGCCCAGCACATAGACGTCGGAGACCTTTGTCGACAGGAACGTTCCCGCCTCGACCGGGCACCAGTCGCCTTCGGTGCAGCCCGCGTCGAAAGCGATCTTGCCCGCCTTCTGATTGGGGATGATGTTGGCGACGGCTGCGGTGAACTTCTCGCCGCTCTTGGTCGTCACCTCGCCGGTTCCGGTATCGACCTTGACCACCGCGAAATTATCGATCTCGTTGGTGAGATTCACCTGGACAATGTCCTTGTAGTACTTGTTGACCGCCTCCATGAAGACCGGCTGCTTGGAGAACTTGGTCTTGGGATCGAGGATGATGAGCTTGGACTTGGACTTGTTGGTCTTGAGGTAGTGCGCGACCATGCACATGCGCTCGTAGGGACCGGGCGGGCAGCGATAGGGATTGTCGGGCGGAGCGAGCACGACGAGGCCGCCGTCTTCCATGGCTTCCAGCTTGGACTTCAGAAGCTTGGTCTGCGGGCCCGCCTTCCAGGCGTGCGGCATCACCTCAGCAGCTTCCGGCGAATAACCCTCGATGGTGTCGTACTTGAGGTCGATGCCGGGAGAAAGAACGAGACGGTCATAAGACAGCGTCTGGCCGCCTGCCAGTGTCACGGTCTTCTTGGCGGTGTCGACGCCGGTCGCCATGTCGTGCACGACATTGATGCCGAGGCCCTTCAACCCATCGTAGCCATGGACGAGGCTTTCAAAAGTGCGGAAGCCGCCCAGGTAGAGGTTGGAGAAAAAGCAGGTCGTGTACTGCGGCTGAACCTCGACCAGCGTCACATCGAGATCCGGTGCACTCTTTTTGACGTTATGGGCGACCGTCGCCCCACCAGCACCGCCGCCGACAATGACGACCTTGCCCTTGCCCTGTGCGATTGCAAAGTGGCTGAGCGGACCGGCACTTGCCGCGACCACCGCGCCGCCACCGACCATCTGGGTGAACTGGCGCCGTGAGAAATCTGTCATTGTGTCTTCCTCCCTTTGAAAAATTCAGTACTACCTTTCGGCCTCAGGGCGCTAATTCTTGTTATTCCCCTCGTTGGCTTATTTTTCAGCTATCCTCGAAAATTCGCAAGTCCGAAACTCAAGCCGTTCGAGGAAAATCACCCGGTCCTGCCAGGATGCGTTGCAGCATCCAGGTTGCGCCGCAGCAATCGCATGTGACCGGCGACAGGCGCGACACTGACTGAGCGCGAGAACACCGCCCGAAACCTTGCGTGCGAGAGCTGCTGCGCGGCCTCAGGACCAACAATCATGGATCATGGATCATGGATCGGGCTGGGGGATCAGGGCTTGTTCATGGCAGCCGCGGGGACGGCGGCGGCTCCGTCGGCCTGAGCGTCTAGCTTGCGCATCAGATCGGCCAGCAGGCTCCAGAAGAAGTCGGGACCTGGATACCCTAGAATGCGACCTTGTTCCTTTCCATCACGCACCAGGACAAAGGTCGGTGTGTAGACGATGCGGGAGAACTGGTCGGCCTGCTTGCTGAAGCGGTCGACACGGATCAATGGCGCCCGCCGTCCCTCGTCGCTTGCCGCGTAGCCCGGCCCCACCTCCTCCAGCCAGCGCCGGCAATAGCCACAGCCGTGTTCCTCAATCATGATCAGCGCGAGGCCACCCGGCAGGGGGTCGGTAGCGTTTGGTGCGGCGCACACTGCGAGCGGCGAAAACATCATCGCGACGAGCACAGCCAGGGCACGGATCGCGTGCGTCGGGCCACCGGGCGCAGGTCTCCTCGATGGGCCGGGGCGAGCAATTCTCAGTAAACGGCGCGGGCCCGCCTGACGCTTTGGCACGGGCACTTCGCCAGAGCTCGACATCGGCCTCTCCCGGTTAGCATTGAGCGCGCATGGTGCAGACGTTTGCGTTGCATTCGCGACGTTGAATATGGTAGCGTCTGGCCAACCTGAAAAGAAGTACCGGTGCCAGGGTAACGCAGGCCCCAAGGCTGGACGCAAGCTGCTACCTACAGAATTGCAGCGTGAGCGTTTGCCTTGTAGATGAGCGAGCCAGAGGATGCATCCTTTTGTCCTACTGGGAAGACGAATGAGCCATCGTTTGGGGGAAGGAGACGCAGGAATGACCCAACGCTTCAAGTTGGAAGTTGTGGACCGTCGCGACTTTGTCGTCGGTGCGGCTGCAGCTGCCACTCTCGCCGTTTTTCTCGGCCGCTCCGGCACGGCCATCGCACAAGACAAGCCACCCACATTCGATGAAGCCTTCAAGAAGATCGTCGGCGACAAGAAGGCCGAGGAGGCCAAGGTTGCCATCGAGCTTCCCGAGATTGCCGAAAACGGCAATACGGTCCCCTACTCGGTCAATGTCGAAAGCCCGATGACCGATGCGGATTACGTGAAGACGGTTCACGTGCTCTCCAGTGGCAATCCTTCTCCCACCATCGCCTCCTTCCACTTCTCGCCAATGTCTGGCGAAGCGAAGGTGTCGAGCCGCATGCGCCTTGCGAAAACGCAGGACATCTATGCGGTGGCCGAGCTTTCGAACGGCTCCATGCTGGTCGGCAAGCGCACGGTTAAGGTGACGATCGGCGGCTGCGGCGGCTAAGAAGGAGAGAACAGAACCATGGCGAGCAAACCCCGCATCAAGGTTGGCAAGGCTTCCAAGGCCGGCGATGTGATCGAGGTGAAGACGCTCATCACGCACGTGATGGAGACCGGCTTCCGCAAAGGCAGCGACGGCAAGCTCATTCCGCGCAACATCATCAACACGTTCACGGCCACGTTCGGTGGCAAGGAAGTGTTCAAGGCGGATCTGTCGTCGGGCGTTTCGGCCAACCCCTACATCTCGTTCCACTTCAAGGTTCCCGGTCCGGGCGACCTGGAAATGACGTGGATCGACGACAAGGGCGAAAAGGTCGTCGAAAAGGTTCCGGTCTCCGTCGGCTGACCGCAACCCAGCGCTATCCATTCCCCTCAAGGTACGGCTCGCACAGGTGACTGTGCGGGCCGTGCTTACAGATGCCTTATGAGATGGCAAACGAGCGGGGGCGTCGGTTCCATCTGGACATTTTGGAATTGACCGGCAAGACGGATGCGCGTGGCCCAGCCCTGGCTATCGATGACCACACGCGGCCGTGTCGGCCATGCCCCTATGTCAAATCATCGCCCCCCTCGCCACCACAGGCTGCAGGGACTGGCTGCCAAAATTGACCGGGCCGCTTGCCTCGCCCGACCAATGCCGCTAAGGCCTTGCGCGTTCGCGGTATTGGGCAATCCTCGTGGGCTGCCCCCCACGACACGAACCGCCGGGTCGGCGCGCCCGTTTCAGGAAGGAAGGATCCACGACATGGCTGACGATCCCGTCATCGCACAAAAAGGGCCGTTCCAGGTCGAGCTCGTTGCAGGCAAACCCTATTTCTTCTGCCGCTGCGGGCGCTCCGCCAACCAGCCGTTCTGCGATGGCGCGCACAAGGGCACCGATTTCGAGCCGATGCGTTTCACGGTCGAGGCTGATGGCACCTATAATCTTTGCGGCTGCAAATCGACCGACGATGAGCCCTTCTGCGACGGCTCGCACAACATCCTTTAACGGCACCTCCAGCGTTCGAAATCCCGCATCGGGAATACGCGACCACTCCCGGGTCCGCCGGCTGTGGAGCACGCGTGCCGCTTGGCGCCAGCCCTGCACGCTCGTTGGGCAACCGCCGGCGGCCCGGGCAAACCGTGGCCGATGGAACCCCAGACCGGTTCGGCACCAACCATGTGCTGCCGAAAGGCTCGACGCTCAGCAGCTTGGCGGCTAACGTCTCGACGGGGGCTGCGATTCCCCGGGATAGCGGTATCAGGCACCGTGCGCCAGCCGATCGGCCTGTCGCGCAATCGGGCGTGGGCCTAACTGCGGCCGATCGTGAGAGGTCTTCTCCGAGTGGTTGCCGGCCGGGTCGACGTCGTCTGTGCGGCGATCCCGCAGATACCTGGGTGGTTTGCGCGCGTCGCCCGGCAGGCACGCTGGCCGTAAAGTCACCCATGGGCCGGCACGTCCCGCCGGCATTCGTTTTGTCCGTCGGGTGCGGCGGGTTGGTGGGGCCTCGCTGTGAGGGGGTGATGGATTATTTTCTGCAGCAGATGATCAACGGGCTGACGCTCGGATCGATCTACGGGCTGATCGCCATCGGCTATACGATGGTCTACGGCATCATCGGCATGATCAACTTCTCGCACGGCGACGTGTTCATGCTCTCCACATTCATTGCGCTCATCGTCCTGCTACTCATCACGTCCGCATTCGGCGCGGTGGCTTTGGGACTGGCGCTGGTGCTGGTCTTGCTCGCCGGCATGGCGCTGACCTCGTTGTGGAGCTTCGTGATCGAGCGGGTCGCCTACCGGCCGCTCCGCGGATCCTTCCGGCTTGCTCCGCTGATCTCGGCCATCGGCATGTCGATCTTCCTGATGAACTTCGTGCAGGTCGTCCAGGGCCCCAACAACCGCTCGGTGCCGCCCATGCTGCAGGGCTACATCACGGTACCGCTGGGTGATGGCTCGTTCACCATCGCCTACAAGCAAATCTTGATCTTCCTGGTGACGGTGGTGCTGCTGGCCGGTTTCTGGTTCGTCGTCCAGAAGACATCGCTGGGGCGGGGCATGCGCGCGTGCGAACAGGACCGCAAGATGGCCTCGCTGCTCGGCATCGATGTGGACCGCACCATATCGCTGACCTTCGTGATGGGTGCCGCGCTCGCCGCCGTGGCCGGCGTGATGTACCTGGTGCAGTACAACGTGGTGAACTTCGCCGACGGCTTCGTGCCGGGCGTCAAGGCGTTCACGGCGGCCGTCCTCGGCGGCATCGGCTCGCTGCCCGGCGCTGTGCTCGGCGGCCTCCTGATCGGGCTCATCGAGACCATCTGGTCGGCCTACTTCTCGATCGACTACAAGGACGTCGCGGCGTTCTCGATCCTCGCCATCGTGCTGATCTTCATGCCCTCGGGCCTGCTCGGCAAACCGGACGTCGAAAAGGTCTAGCCGATGACGACGACGCCGGCCGACACATCGCAGATGCCACGGGAGCAAGCTGCCACTGCCGGTGCACCGCAGGCCGCGCCGTCGGCTTTTGCCGTCGCTGCCAAGGACGCACTGACCACTGCACTGCTGGTGATCGGGCTCGGGACGCCGATCGTGCTGATCCAGACGCAGCAGTCGGGCGCCGGCGTGACGCTGGAATGGCGCTTCGGTCTGCTCGCGTCGCTGGCGGCCATCGCTTTTGGCGCGCGCGTGGTTTGGCTCATGGTGATCGCCCCGTGGCTCGCAACGCGGGAGCCGCTTGCCCTCGGCGAGAAACTGTCACCTGCCACCATTACCTGGGCCAAACGTGCGGTCCTCGCCTTCGTGCTGCTCTACCCGTTCATCGCGCTGGCGCTCGCAGGCAAAGGCGGCGCCATCAAGTGGATCGATAATTTCGGCATCCAGCTCCTGATCTACGTGATGCTCGGCTGGGGGCTCAATATCGTCGTCGGACTGGCCGGCCTTCTCGACCTTGGATACGTCGCGTTCTATGCGGTGGGTGCCTATTCCTCCGCGCTGCTGGCCAAGACCGTCGGCCTGTCGTTCTGGCTGTGCCTGCCGCTGGCCGGCATTCTTGCCGCCTTCTGGGGCATCCTTCTGGGCTTTCCCGTGCTGCGGCTGCGCGGTGACTATCTCGCCATCGTCACCTTGGCCTTCGGCGAGATCATCCGCCTCGTGCTCATCAACTGGGTCGACTTCACCGGCGGCTATGCGGGCATCTCCGGCATTCCGCGCCCGACCTTCTTCGGCCTCCCGTTCACGGCTGGCGAGGACGGCTTTGCGGCCTTCTTCGGGTTGCAGTTCACACCCCTGCATCGCCTCATCTTCCTGTTCTACCTGATCCTCGCACTTGCCCTTCTCACCAATTACGTGACGATCAAGTTGCGGCGCCTGCCGATCGGGCGCGCGTGGGAAGCCTTGCGCGAAGACGAGATCGCCTGCCGGTCGCTGGGCATCGATACGGTGATGACCAAGCTCACCGCTTTTTCCATCGGTGCCATGTTCGGTGGCTTTGCCGGCGCCTTCTTCGCCGCGCGCCAGGGCTTCATCTCGCCGGAGAGTTTCATCTTCATGGAGAGTGCCGTCATCCTGGCGATCGTCGTGCTCGGCGGCATGGGCTCGCAGGCGGGCGTGGCGATCGCAGCGATCGTGATGATCGGGGGCACGGAACTGCTGCGCGAACTCGACTGGCTCAAGCAGATCTTCGGGCCGGAGTTTGATCCGACCAAGTACCGGATGCTGCTGTTCGGTCTCGCCATGGTGATCATGATGGTTTGGAAGCCGCGCGGGCTGATCTCGACGCGCGCGCCGTCCATCTCGCTCGGGGAGGCGAAGGCGATCTCGGGCACCTTCGTCAAGGAGGGGCACGGCTGATGGCGACGAGCGGCGCGCCCCTGCTCTCGGTCGAACACCTGACGATGCGCTTCGGCGGTCTCGTTGCGATCGACGACCTTTCCTTCACGGCCCAGCGCGGCGACATTACAGCGCTGATCGGTCCGAACGGCGCGGGCAAGACGACGGTCTTCAACTGCATCACCGGCTTCTACAAGCCCACCGTCGGGCGCATCGCGCTGGCGCATGCACCAAGCACGACGCAATCGGAACTGGAGCAGCTCACCGATACCGGCGGGCGCTGGATGGAGACCGACAATGGCGGTCTGTATCTGCTGGAGAGGATGCCGGACTACGAAATCACCGCCAAGGCAAAGGTTGCACGGACATTCCAGAACATCCGCCTGTTCACCGGAATGACGGTCCTTGAAAACCTCATCGTTGCCCAGCACAACGCCTTGATGCGCGCCTCGGGCTGGACCATCCTCGGCCTGATCGGCGCGCCGACTTTCAAGCGCGCGGAGGCGCACGCGGTCGAGCAGGCCCGCTTCTGGCTCGACCGGATCAACCTCATGCACCGGGCCGACGATCCGGCCGGCGACCTGCCCTACGGCGATCAGCGCAGGCTGGAAATCGCGCGTGCCATGTGCACGGGGCCGGTCCTGCTGTGCCTCGACGAGCCGGCCGCCGGACTCAATCCGCGCGAAAGCCTCGAACTCAACACTCTGCTGCGCAATATCCGCGACGAACACGACACGGCAATCCTGCTGATCGAGCACGACATGAGCGTGGTCATGGAGATTTCCGACCATGTCGTCGTGCTGGAACATGGCGCCAAGATCTCCGACGGCACGCCCGACGAGATCAAGAACGATCCAGCCGTCATCGCCGCCTATCTCGGGGTCGAGGAGGACGAGGAGGAAATGGCCGAAGCGGAAATCGATCGGCTACAGGCGCAGGCGGCCGGCTCCGGCGACGGTGCGGGGGGGCGCTCATGAGCGCACCTTTGCTGCAGATCCGCGGCGTTACCGCCTATTACGGCAAGATCGTTGCGCTCAAGGGCGTCGACATCGACGTCAACCGGGGTGAGATCGTCACGCTGATCGGTGCCAACGGTGCCGGCAAGTCGACGCTGATGATGACGATCTTCGGCGATCCGCGCGCCCGCGACGGCACGATCCACTACGAAGGCCGCGATATCACCCGCCTTCCCACGCACCAGATCGCGCGATTGCGCATCGCCCAGTCGCCGGAAGGACGGCGCATCTTCCCGCGCATGACAGTGATGGAAAACCTCCAGATGGGCGCGGGTGTCAACGGTCCGGCGCACTTCGATGAGGATCTGGAGCGGGTCACCACGCTGTTCCCGCGATTGAAGGAGCGCCTCAACCAGCGCGGCGGCACGCTGTCGGGCGGGGAACAGCAGATGCTGGCAATCGCGCGCGCGTTGATGAGCCGGCCGCGTCTCCTGCTCCTCGACGAGCCGTCGCTGGGTCTTGCGCCGCTGATCGTGCGCCAGATCTTCGATGTCATCCGCGACATCAATCAAACCGACGGCATGACCATCTTTCTCGTCGAGCAGAACGCCTTTCACGCCCTCAAGCTCGCGCACCGCGCCTATGTCATGGTCAACGGCGTCATCACCATGAGCGGAACGGGGACCGAACTGCTCGCCCGCCCCGAAGTGCGCGCCGCCTATCTGGAAGGAGGCCGGCATTGAGCACGCTGCTTGGAGACTATACCGGCAGCCTCGGGGTCTTTGTGGCCCTGACGGTCGTGCTCGGAGGCGCAGCCGCCTACACCACGGGCAAGGCCATCGCGCAGACCTGGAAGCCCTACTGGCAGCTCGTCTGGTACATGGCGCTGCTGGCCGCAGCGGTCCGGTTCTTCCACTATGCGCTATTCGAGGAGACGCTACTCTCGCCGATCGGCTATGTGGCCTCACTCGGCGTGCTTGTGGCGGCCGCCGCGCTCGGGCACTTCCAGGCACGCCGAAACCAGATGCGCGAGCAGTACGGCTGGCGCAACCGCCGTGAGAGCGCCTAAATCCGCCGCAAAACTCGCTCGACATGGACTTGAGACGGCGGTCACGTGCGCGATCTGCCATCAAGGGCGTGACATTTGTGTCGTTTCGGGGAAACATGCTGCGCCGCAGCGCGGCGCTCTGTTTGCTCCGCGCGTCGATCGGCCCCGCCAGTGGGGTGTTCTCGTGTCCTTCAAGGAGAGGAATTTATGCGCCAGCTTTTGTACGCCGGACTGATGCTCGCAACGGCTTTTGGCCTTGCGGCATGCGACAACAGCCCCAAGTCGAAGCAGGAGGGCGCCAAGAAAGAGGCCTCCGCCCCAGCGGGTGGTGAAGCAGCCTCGGGTGGCGGCACCATCAAGATCGCCGTTGGCGGTCCGCTCACGGGTCCCAACGCCGCCTTCGGCGCGCAGTTGAAGAACGGCGCGGATCAAGCCGCAGTGGACATCAATGCCGCGGGCGGCATCCTCGGTTCCAAGATCGAGCTGATCTTCGGCGACGACGTCTCCGATCCCAAGCAGGGCGTGTCGGTCGCCAACAAGTTCGCAGGTGAAGGCGCCAAGTTCGTCGTCGGCCACTTCAACTCCGGCGTGTCGATCCCCTCATCGGATGTCTATGCCGAGAACGGCATGCTGCAGATCACGCCAGCCTCCACCAACCCGACCTTCACCGAGCGCAACATGTGGAACGTGTTCCGCACCTGCGGCCGTGACGATCAGCAGGGTACTGTGGCCGGCAACTACATCGCCGACCAATTGAAGGACAAGAAAATCGCCGTCGTCCACGACAAGACGACCTATGGCAAGGGCCTGGCCGACGAGACCAAGAAGGCGATGAATGCCAAGGGTGTCACCGAGGTGCTCTATGAAGGCATCAACACGGGCGAGAAGGATTTCTCCGCCTTGATCTCCAAGATCAAGGAAGCCGGTGCCGACGTCGTCTACTGGGGTGGCCTGCATACCGAAGGCGGCCTCATTCTGCGGCAGATGCGCGATGCGGGCGTCACCGCCACGATGATGGGCGCCGATGGCATTGCAACGGACGAGTTCGCCGCTGTTGCAGGTCCCGGGGCGGAAGGTACGCTGATGACGTTCGCGCCCGATCCGCAGAAGCGGCCCGAAGCGAAGGCGGTGCTCGACAAGTTCGCCGCACGCAACTTCAAGCCGGAGGCCTATACGCTCTACTCGTACGCAGCCATGCAGATCATCAAGCAGGCGGCCGAGCAGGCCAAGTCTCTCGATCCCAAGAAGGTGGCCGAGGTGATGCACGGCGGTCACGTCTTCAACACCGTGATCGGTGACATTTCCTACGACAAGAAGGGTGACATCACCCGTCTCGACTACACCATGTACACCTGGAAAAAGCAGGACGACGGCAAGATCACCTACGTGCAGAACGAGTAGGTGCGGGCCTGAGCCTTGGACCAGACGTCTGACATGCCGACGGGGAGCGCGCGTTCAGCACGCTCCCCTTCATTTTTGTACCTGCGTGGACGCGCAGGCGCCTGCACCAGGGCGAAGCGCGCGGGCAGCACCGCACATGCCCGCTACGTCCCTGTGACATCGCTGATCGCTTGCCTCGTCGCGGTCGCCGCCGCCAGCCTTTGGCAAGCGACCGGACATGCGGGCCAGACAGGACCGCAGAAGCGGGGACGGGTGCGATCCGCATTGTCGTGGCGCTGCCGCTGACCGGACCGCGGCGGGCGGCGGGTGCGGCGGCCCGCCAGCGCCTTGCACTCGTCACGTCGGCCATCGATGCGCAGGGCGGGCTCGGCCAGCGGCCCTTGGAGATCGAGATTCTCGACGATGCGTGTTCGCGGGAAGGCGCCCGGGATGTGGCAATGCGGATCGTCTCGGCGCCGAAGCGTCCCAGCGCCGTGATCGGGCATCCGTGTGCGTCCGCCGCGATCACCGCGGCTGCGATCTACCAACAGGGCGGCGTGCTGTTCATCGCCGCGGGTGTTCGACATCCCGAACTGACGGAAAAACGCGCCGGGTCCCTCGTCTTCCGGGCGGCGGGCCGCGACGACCGCCAAGGAACCGACGCCGGGCGGCGGCTGGCGGCGCTGGCGGGCAAGAGCGGTGCCGGTCTGATCGTCCACGACCGCACGGTGATGGCGCGTCGGCTGGCCGAGGCCGCCCGTGAAGCGGCCAAGCGCAGTGACGGGACAGCGCCGGAAGAACTGACGATCGTCGCGGGGGAGACCGATTACACAAAGACTGCCGCGGATATTGCCGCGCGGCAGCCGGAAGCTGTCCTGTTCTTCGGCTTTCCCGCCGAGGCCGCGATCCTCTTGCGCCAGTTACGCCAGCGCGGGTTGCAGATGCCGCTGATCGTCAACGATGCCATGGCGACGGCTGAATTCGTCGATCATGCCGGGGCGCTTCTGGAAACCCATGTCGAAGTCATGATGCCGGTCTCGATCAATCGCGACACGCTCGAAGAGAGCGAGTTGTCGGACGGGGTGGTGGCGAGCGATACGGCGGCGGCACTGGCGGTCCTGGCCGATGCGATCACCGCCACGGCCAGTTCCGACCCGGCCCGACTCGCCGAACGGCTGGCGAGGGCGCGGTGGCAGCTGGAAGAACTTGTGTTCGACTACAAGGGTGACGCGGTGGCGCCTTCGTTTGCGCCCTTCAAGCGGGTGGGTGGCGTGTGGGTGCGCGCCGACCTTGCTGCCCGTCGCGGTCGCGGTCGTTCTGGTGATCTGAGGCGCACGGAACGGGAAGGTGGATGACGGAGAAGTCCGATGCGGCTTCACGCATCAGCGACGCGCGATCGAGCCCGTACAGCCGACGCGTTGGAACCCGGCGGCACCGTTGTGCGCCGGAGCCAGACCCAGCCAACCAACCGGCTGCC
>CAZDNY010000051.1:0-11669 GCA_964506885.1 uncultured Hyphomicrobiaceae bacterium
CAGGCTGCAATACGATCTCGTGGCCGTCCTGGCTCTCCTGTCGCTCTTCACCCATATTCATGCGTTCTGGGTTGCCGCGCTCATCCTTGCGTTCATAACAATTCCGGACTTCAGCCGGTTCAACATTCTCACCCCGCTGCGCAGCATCGCAAAATCCTTGAGGACGCTTGCCAAGGAAACAAACAGCGCGAAGGCGGCGACAGCTCCGGCAGCGCAAGCGTCGCCGGGCGGTTCCGCTCCAGGCGCCGATGCGGACGCGAAGGGAGGCGTGAGCAATGCTTGAACTCCTGCTGTGCTCGCTCTTCACGATCGTTCCGGACTATCTCTATCGACGCTATCGCCAGGGAAAACGGCTCGGCCACGAGATCAACCTCTACACGGTGTGGTACGAGCTGCGCTACGGCATTACCGCGTGTCTGATGCTGACAGTGGCGCTCATTACCCTCATTTTCTATCACCATCCGACGTCGATGAACGTGACCGCCCTCTACCGGACCATACCGATCGTGCCGGAGATCAACGGCCGCGTCGAAGAGGTCTATGTCGGGCTCAGCGGCGACGTGAAGCAGGGCGATCCGATCGTCAAACTCGACAGCGCGCGCCAGGAAGCAGCGCTCGACGTCGCCAAGCGACGGATCGCCGAGGTCGAGGCGGGCATCGTCGTCGCCAAGTCCGACATCGCCAAGGCGGACGGCCAGATTCAGCAGGCGCAAAGCGCTCTCGACAACGCGCAAGATGAACTGTCGCGGAAACAGGAACTCAATCAGCGCAACGCAAGCGTCGTCACCCAACGCGAACTCGAGCGATTGCAGTTGACGGTCGCTGAGAAGGAAGGCGCGCTTGCAGCAGCACGTGCCGCCAAGGAAGCAGCCATAACGCGGGTTTCGACACTCCTGCCGGCGGAAAAGCAGAGTGCGGAAGCAGCGTTGGTTCAGGCCCAGGTCGAACTCGACAAGATGGTCATTCGCGCGGGCGTCGACGGACGGATCGAGCAGTTCACGATGCGCAAGGGTGACTACGTCAATCCGTTCATGCGGCCAGCCGGAGTGCTGGTTCCGAAGAATTCCGGTCGGGGCACGCTTATTGCCGGCTTCAGCCAGATCGAAGGACAAGTCCTGAAGGCCGGCATGATCGCCGAGGCGAGCTGCGCCTCCAAACCCTGGACAGTCATTCCGATGGTCGTCACGCGCGTGCAGGACTACATCGCTTCAGGCCAGTTCCGCGCCTCCGACCAGCTGGTCGATGTCAGCCGGATGTCCGCGCCGGGCACGATCACCGTGTTCATGGAACCCTTGTACAAGGGCGGGCTCGACGGTGTGCTTCCGGGCAGCAGTTGTTTTGCCAATGCCTACTCCAACAACCACGATCGACTGGCCAGCCCGGACATGGGCCTTGGCACGTGGATCTACCTGCACGTCGTCGACACGGTTGGCATCGTGCACGCGATGCTGCTACGCCTGCAGACACTTCTCCTGCCGATCAAGCAGCTCGTGCTGTCGGGCCATTGATCTGAACGCCGAGACCCCGGCGGAGGACGGAGCCTTGCCGCTTCTAGCCGGCATGACACCGGCAGCCACCGGCGCGCAACCCTACTTCATGCACCGCGCAGAATGCCAAGCGCCTCTTTCGGATCGATGCGCCCGTCGTAGAGTGCGCGGCCGGTAATCGCGCCTTCCAGCATCGCGTACTCGGGCTGCATCAGCGCCTTGACATCGTCGATCGACGCCAGGCCGCCGGAGGCGATGACCGGAATGCTGCCGGAGCGCGCGAGGTCCGCTGTGGCCGGCAGGTTGAGGCCCTTCAAAACGCCGTCGCGCTCGATATCGGTGTAGATGATGGCCGCGACGCCAGCGTCCTCGAACCGGCGCGCCAGCGCCACCGCGGTGAGTTCGCTTGTCTCCGCCCAGCCTTCGACCGCGACCTTGCCGCCCTTGGCATCGATGCCCACCGCAATGCGGCCTGGAAACTTCGCGCAGGCCTCGCGCACGAGATCGGGATCGCGCACTGCGACCGTGCCGAGGATGACGCGGGCGATACCCTTGTCGCGGCGCGTCAGTTGCGACTGATCGGGTTCCGTCTCGATCGTCTTCAGATCGCGAATGCCGCCGCCCAGTTGTGCCGGCATGGTGATGGCGGCGAGGATCGCCTCGACGGCAGCGGCGTTGACCGGCCGGCCCTCGAAGGCGCCGTTCAAGTCGACGATGTGGAGATACTCGAAACCCTGGTCTTCAAAGATCCTCGCCTGGGCGGCCGGATCGTCGTTGAACACGGTCGCCTCACTCATCTCGCCCAGCTTCAAGCGCACACACTGGCCGTCCTTCAGGTCGATCGCGGGGAAGAGAATCAAGGGCACCACCAGATGTTGGAGTTGTATCGACCCAAGGATACGAGACCTATGATGTGGTTCGGCCGCCTTGAGTTTGCTGTCTTTTGACGCGACAAATGGCATTCACACGCCAGCGTCAAGTCATGAGTGCCAGGTTCCATGCAAAGTGTCGCCAATCCCTTGTTGCCGATCGCGGCCGATACGGAAGCAAATGATCGCGCCGAGCCCCACAAGCTCAAGGAAGCCGATGCAGTCGAGATCTGGATCGCGCGCTGGCTCCGGGTGCCACTGAAGGCGCTCGTCACCCGTTACGGCTGCGATTCGCGGCGGCTCTACGAGGTCTGGTGGGGCGAGCGGTTCCCGGCAAGCCGGGCCAAGGCGGAGGCAGAGTTCCGGACCCGCTATCCAGGCCTCGCCGACCGGACCAGCTACGGCTACCGGCGGATTCCACGCGCTGTCCCCGCCGATGGCCAGATGGGCCTTTTCGAGTAACGAACCGTTCACGAATTAGGCTCTGTTGCGGCATTTCCCGGGCCAAATGCCGCGTTCCGCCTTACCGAGAACCGAAAAAGAACAAAATTCGAACTGATGCTGGACATGCCCGATGATTCGTGGCATGTTCTCACTACGTTCCGCTGAGGAACACCCCAGTCCCCCGGGAGTTCGTACCGCGTCTCTCTCCCAAGCCCGCAAACACCGAGAGAGCCCCCCATGCGCACGTTCCTGATCTCCTACGACCTCGCCAACCCGCTCCAGAACAAGCACGCAATCGCCCAGTCGATCATGACGGCGGGCGAGCGTTGGGCGCGTCCCCTGGAGAGCACCTGGTACCTCACCTCGGACGAGGACGAGGCGAGCCTCGCTGACCGCCTGCAGCCGCTGCTCGATACCGACGACGGCCTGCTGATCCAGTCGGTCGACGATCAGGCGGTGCTGACCAACACCTCGCTGCGCTGGTTCCGCCAGCGGCGGCAGCCGGCGGCGCAAACCGATGCGGCGCGCGAGAACAACGTGGTCGCCTTCCCGGCGCCGACGCAGCCGATCGTCAGCGACGAGCCGGAGTTGCCGTTCGCGAAGGCGAGCTGAGCAGACAGCGCGGCGCTGCCGCAGCCGGTGCGGTTCGCCATGTCGGCGAGCGCGCATCGATGCGACGGCGGCCAGCAGACCAGCTGCCCTGTCGAGGCATTCCTTTCCTTGCGTTTCGTTCCAGTCCCCAGCCCCTGCCGGCGCCGCCCCAACCCTGAACCGCCGGCAGGGGGTCCCCAACACTGCGTTCCCCTGCGTCCTTGGTATCCCCGCGTCCCCTCCCCAGCCGAGCCCCTTGCCCATCAAAAGCACCCCCGGAGTAGCCCCCATGACCGCTTACACCTCGCAGCCGCAGAGCACCGCCACCACCAAGACGTATGTCGTCACCCACACACAGAAGGATCCCGCGCAGAGCTATGGCCTGGTCGCCGAAGGCCTGCGCCTCGTTTCCGCCGAGTACACCAAGCTCGATCGCAACGTCTGGCTGGTGCGGTCGGCCGCGACCGCCGACGGGATCGCCAACGCCGTGATGCCGGGCATCGGCCGGCGCGACGATGTCCGGGTCATGGAGATCGGCGCGGAGATGGTCCACTACCAGGCCTCGCGCGTTTGGAACATGGCGCGGCTCGATGCCGACGAGCTGCTGGCACTGCGCCACTAGATTGCTTGGAGCATGTTGTTCACGGCCTGCCCGCGCGACACTTCGGCTGAACATGCTCTCCTTGCTTGGAGCATGTTCTTCACGGCCTGCCCGCGCAACACTTCGGCTGAACATGCTCTCCTTGCTTGGAGCATGTTCTTCACGCCGAACCGCGCAACACTTCGGCTGAACATGCTCTGAAACCCAATTACCGAATCCGGCGGCTGCGAGCGCCCCTCTCTCTCCCTCGAACGCAAAGCAGCCCCGGACCCAAGCAGAGGAGCGGCACCGCGCCCCGTGCCGCTCCTTTTTGCGTTCGTGTGCCGTCGTGCCGATCGAGCCGCGGCGCACGCGATGTTCGATCCGCTCCACGAAAACCCAACCCTGCGCGCCGCGCCAACGAGGCCTGCCATGCGTACGATCAATCCAGCCGATCAGCCGCGCAGACGGAACGCGGATGCTGGCCCGGACGCCTGGGAGATAACGGTCGCGTTGCCCTGGTGTGTGATCCGCATCGAACTGCCGCGACAGCGCGTCGATAATTTCAATGCGCGGCGCCGCAGCCCGGCCATGGCAGAGCCATCGCCGCGCGCGGCCGCCCGCCCATTTTCGCGACGTCAGCGGCCGTCGGCGGCGAACGGCTGGCGAGCTTGAACATTCCTGAGCGGGCTTGCCGATCCGGGTTGCTGCGACTAGCCTTGGATGATGGCACACATCAGACAGGCACTTTTCATCCTGACCGCTTTTGCAGGCGTTAATCCGGCGCATGCGGAGACTTTCGGCGCCTTCAAAGGCGAACTCATCTACAAGGGCGTTGCGGGCCAGGAGCGCGTGGTGGAAACCGTCACGCCGTTCGCGTTCGAAGATTCAAAAGGCAAGCTGTGGACGGTGCCAAGCGGCGTGCGCGTCGATGGCGCCTCGATACCGCAGGCGTTCTGGTCCGTCATCGGCGGGCCTTTCACCGGCAAGTACCGCGAAGCGTCAGTGGTTCACGACTACTATTGCGATACCAAGACTGAGACGTGGCAGGACACGCATATGGCCTTCTACGAAGGCATGCGCGCCAACGGCGTCGATGCGGTGACGGCGAACACGATGTATGCCGCTGTCTATTGGGGCGGACCGCGATGGGTGAAGGCCGAGGCCGGTAGCGGATCTGCCACGACCATCGTTGGTCGCCCGGAAACCGACGCCAAGGAGCCCGCCGACATCGTCGCACTCGCCTCCAAGCCGGGCGTCAGCCTCGACGAGATCCGGCGTACGATCGACAAGGCACTCGATATCGGCAGCGCCAGCAGCGCGCGGGAGAAGCTTGCCGCCAGTCCTGATTGTTCCCTGGTCGTAGAGCCCCTCAAGGCAGACAGCGCAGCATTCGCCTTGTGCGATCTGGACAGCGAAGACCACAAACTGCTCGCCGCCCGCAATCTCAAGATCCTGATCACCGACATCGACACGCTTCTGTCGGCCAACGACAGCCTGCTTCTGCCGAAGATCGACGCCTACATTGCGCAGCCCGATCCGGTGCAGTGGAGGCTGATCAACGCGGCGTCGCGCAAGATTCTGCGGCTGGTCAGCCTGACGATGATCTCCCTGAACCAAGCCAAGGAGGGTCTGGGCAACGCCGCAGGCGAGATCGCGAATGCCACCTACGATCCCAAGGCGTATCTGAAGTCGATCGGGGCGGTGCAACGGATCGGGGCAACGCGCAGCATGATGCTCAACAAGAACATCTCCGACACGCCGCGCGATCCCGACGAGGTGCGCAGCTGGAGGGCCGTTTACGTGGAACTGCTGTCGCGGCTGAGGGATGAACTGCCGAAGCTGAAGGCGGCACTCGACTGAGCCGCAGTGAATTGCGATGGTGCTTCAGGTATTGGTTGGCGCGTCGCGAGGCCCCATGTCGCCGGAATTGCGAGCTGCAATCCAGAACGCCTATGCCGTATTCGGGCGGTTTGGGAATCCCGGGCGCGCGCTCACCGTCTGCCATTGCCCGTCGTGCATGAGCGATGAAGCCGAGGCGGAGCTCCTGGCCACGCCACTGCGCGACATCGATGCGCCGCTGCTGGCCGAATACACCAACTCCGCGCACGGCTGGAGCGACCAGATCCGCTATTTCCTGCCGCGCTATTTCGAGCTGATCGCCGCGGGTGATCCACCGCATCACTTCCATTCGATCGTCTGCCTGACGCGGCTTCGGGACGGCGACTGGCGCACGGCGTGGCCCGACGCGGAGGTCGCGGCTGTGGAGGGGTTCTTCGATGCGATGGTGCGCGATGCCATCGCCGGGGTCGGCACGGATGCTGGCCATGATCTGGAGGACGTGCTGATGATGATCGCCGACGCGGGGGGCGATCTTAATCGTGCCCTTGCGGTCTGGGATGGGGCCCCCGATCCGCATGCCGCCGCGGCGATGGCGATGTTGCGCTGGCACATCGCCTGGCGCTCTGGCGCTGCGGTCATGGCCGACTGGATCGATACCTCACGCGGAGACGACGGCCGGCGGGATGGCATAACGATCGCGACATTCCTCAAGCGCGCGGACGTCGACCGGCGCATCGAAGCTGCGTTTTTCGCAACCAAAGACCCGGATCTGCAGGCGATCTTGTCGAACGGCCTTGATTAGGGCGGCGCCCTACGGTTTCCAGGCGAGGAAATTGGCGATCAGTTGCAAGCCAAGGGTCTGGCTTTTTTCGGGGTGGAACTGGGTGCCGGCCATGTTGTCTTTTGCAACCATCGCCGTGATGGGACCGCCGTAGTCGGTGCGCGCGACGATGTGGCCTTCCTCCTCGGCAACGAAGTGATAGGAGTGCACAAAGTAAGCGTGCAGGCCGTCACGCCCGGTGGGGATTCCGTCGAGAAGCGCGTGCGGCGTGACGACGTGCAGGGTGTTCCAGCCCATGTGCGGGATCTTGAGAGAGGGATCGGACGGCGTGATGTGTGCGACCTCGCCTGCGATCCAGTCCAGGCCCTCCGTGACACCGTGCTCCAGGCCGCGCGTCGCCATCAGCTGCATGCCGACGCAGATGCCGAGGAACGGCCGGGCTTTCACGCGCACCGCTTCCTCCAGCGCGTCGCGCATGCCGGAGACCGCCTCGAGGCCGCGCTTGCAATCACCATAGGTGCCGACGCCCGGCAGCACGACCCGATCGGCTTTTGCGACGACGTCGGGATCAGTGGTGAGCACGGGCTTCAGCGCACTGCCCGATTCGCGGGCGGCGCGCTCGAAGGCCTTCAAGGCCGAATGGAGGTTGCCCGACCCGTAGTCGATAATGGCGACGTTCAGCATCGGCGGTTGTCAGCCCTTACGGGAGCGGAGCAGGAACGCGAAGCGGGACCGCTTCGCTTTGTCCGCCGGTGCGGCGGGCGCATTGGTGATCGGCTTCACCTCAGGCGCCTGTGTGCCGGCCTGGGACGTCGACGATGGCGGGGTCGACGGCGCAGCGGCCGGCATCTCGCGACGCACGAGCTGCTGGGTCGGCAGCCACCCTTCGAAGAACCGGCGCTCGCAATCGGTCAAATTCTGGCCGGTGACGGATCCCAGCCCGGTCCAGCCCTTGGCTTCCAGCTTCACCGATTTCAGCCAATGCGCCTCGAAGCCGATGATGACGTTCAAGGCGAGAAGGAAGGGGCCATAGACCGCCTCGGCGATGCCCATCGCTTCCAGCAGCAGATAGCCACCGATGGCGGCGCCGGTGTAGACCAGCGTGGCAAGCCACAACCGATTGGTCAGCAGCCAGAGCGGTCCGAAAAGGAACGCGCTCCAGACGAAGCCGTCCTTCAGGAACACCATCTGCTCGGCCCGGTCGATCCGATCGGCGGGCGGATGCGGCGGCTCATGGACTGTAAAAACGGTCATGCGCTGTTTCGTCGGGAATGGCCAAATCGTTACGATCATCCGCTGAGCGTTCCTTTCGTCGAGGGAACCCGGCCCGCTTGACGCGGATCGAGGCTCACGGCCTGACGCAAGGCGCGCGCCAGTCCCTTATAGCAGGTCTCGGCGATGTGGTGGTTGTTCTCGCCGTACAAGTTCTGGATATGTAGCGTGATGCCCGCATTCTGGGCGAACGCCTGGAACCACTCGCGGAACAGCTCGGTGTCCATCTCGCCGACCTTGGGGCGTGAAAAGTCCACATTCCAGATCAGATAGGGGCGGCCCGAGACATCGATGGCCACGCGCGTCATGGTTTCGTCCATCGGCAGGTGGACGTCCGCGTAGCGGGTGATGCCGACCTTGTCGCCCAGAGCCTTGGCCAAGGCCTGACCCAGCACGATGCCGGTGTCCTCGGCGGTGTGGTGATAATCGATGTGCAGGTCACCCTTGGCCTTCAGCGTGATGTCGATCAGGCCGTGGCGCGCGAGCTGCTCCAGCATGTGGTCGAGGAAACCGATGCCGGTGGAGATGTCATAGGCGCCGGTGCCGTCGAGATCGATCTCGGCCACGATGTCGGTTTCCTTGGTCTTGCGCTCGATTTTCGCTTTGCGGCTCATCGGCCCGCCCTCACTCGTTTATTGCCCTCAAATTTTTGGCTTTCAGCATGTTTTTCACGCCGAACCGCGTCACACTTCGGCTAAACATGCTCTGGCCCAAGCGTTTATCAGTTCGACCGGCGGGCTGCCAGCCTCTCAACCGCGCCGCCGGACCGGGCCGTGCCTTGAAAGTGCCCCCTGCAAATCCTTAATTTTCATCATCCGCAGACTCGAATTGGCCATGACCCAGACACCTCACTCCGCCACCGATGCCTCGCAATGGCACGGCACGACCATCGTCACCGTGCGCAAGGACGGTCAGGTCGTCGTTGCCGGCGACGGGCAGGTCAGCCTGGGACAAACGGTCATCAAGGCCAACGCGCGCAAGGTGCGGCGGCTTGGCAAGGGTGACGTGATCGGCGGATTTGCGGGTGCCACCGCCGACGCCTTCACCCTTTTCGAGCGGCTCGAAGCCAAGCTGGAGCAATATCCGGGCCAGCTGATGCGGGCGGCCGTGGAACTGGCCAAGGACTGGCGCACCGACCGCTACCTCAGGCGGCTGGAAGCCATGATGATCGTTGCAGATGCGACGACGACGCTGGTGCTGACTGGGACGGGCGACGTGCTGGAACCGGAGGCCCACATCATGGGGATCGGCTCGGGCGGCAACTATGCGCTGGCCGCGGCCAAGGCGCTCGCTGACCAGCCGCTCACCGCCGAAGAAATTGCGCGGCGCGCGATGGGCATTGCGGCGGAGATCTGCGTCTACACCAATGCCAACGTGGTGGTCGAAAGCCTTGCGTCCGAGCGATGACCATTCGCCCCGACAGTATCAGCTTCGCGCCGGTGACCTCGACGGATCTGGAGCTGTTGCGGGGCTGGCTCGACACTCCGCACCTGAGAGAATGGTGGGGCGATCCAGAAACGGAGCTCGGTTTCATACGCGACATGGTGGAGGGCCGCGATACGACCCGTCCCTTCATTTTCCATATCGACGGCGAGCCTGCCGGCTATATCCAGTACTGGTTCGTCGACCACTGGCAGAACGAGCCATGGGTGAGCGAAAATCCATGGTTGCGCCTGCTGCCGCCGGGCGCAATCGGTGTCGATCTGTCGATCGGCGATGCGCGCAGGCTATCTCAGGGGCTCGGCTCCACCGTGCTGCGGCTGTTCACCGAACGTCTCGCCGCCGAAGGGTACACCTGCATCATCATAGACCCCGATCCGGCGAACAGACGCGCTGTCAGCGCCTATGAAAAGGCCGGCTTCCGCGTGATACCCGAGCTTCTCGGCAGATCCGGTGATAGCCTCATCATGAAATTCGATCCTGAGCTGCGAGAGCACCAATGACCACGACGGCGACCTCCTGGCTGTTCCTGCTTTTGGCGGGCACATTAGAAATCGCGACAACCACGGTGTTCCGATACACGGAAGGGCTGACGCGCATCGTGCCGACGGCGATGTTCTTCGCACTCGGCGTCGCGAGCTTCTACTTCCTCTATAAATCGCTCGCCGCGATACCGCTGGGCACCGCCTACGCGGTGTGGACCGGTCTTGGCGCGGCCGGAACGGCGCTGATCGGTATCGGTTACTACAGCGAACCTGCAACGACCGCGCGGCTCTTGTTGCTGACCATGTTGATCTCATCGATCATCGGTCTGAAACTCGTTTCGGCGCAATAACGCAAAGAACCAGGACAACGGTCTCCAATGACTTCCTTCTCCCCCCGCGAAATCGTCTCCGAACTCGACCGGTTCATCGTCGGCCAGGGCGATGCCAAGCGTGCTGTCGCCATCGCTCTGCGGAACCGCTGGCGCCGCAAGCAGCTTGCCGACGAACTCAAGGACGAGGTGCTGCCCAAGAACATCCTCATGATCGGGCCAACGGGCGTGGGTAAGACGGAGATCTCGCGGCGGCTGGCCAAGCTCGCCGGTGCACCGTTCCTCAAGGTGGAGGCGACCAAGTTCACTGAGGTCGGCTATGTCGGGCGGGACGTGGAACAGATCGTGCGCGATCTCGTCGAGGTGGCGATCGGGCTGGTGCGCGAGACAAAGCGCAAGGAAGTGCGCGCGAAGGCGGAGAAAGGCGCGGAAGAGCGGGTGATCGATGCGCTGGTCGGGCCGACCGCCTCGCCGGCCACGCGCGAGGCGTTTCGCAAGAAGCTGCGCGCAGGCGAACTCAACGACAAAGAGATCGAAATCCAGGTGACGGACACCGGCGGCGGGATGGGGATGTTCGAGATCCCCGGCATGCCCGGTGCCTCGATGGGGGCGATCAACATCCAGGACATGCTGGGCAAGGCGTTCGGCGGACGCTCGAAGCCGCGCCGCGTCACGGTGTCCGACAGCTACGACATCCTCATCCAGGAGGAGAGCGACAAGCTGATCGACACCGACCAGATCACCACGGAAGCGATCAAGGCGGTCGAGAACGACGGCATCGTGTTCCTCGACGAGATCGACAAGATCTGCTCGCGCTCCGAGGCCGGACGCTCGGGCGCGGACGTGTCGCGCGAAGGCGTGCAGCGCGATCTGTTGCCGCTGATCGAAGGCACGACGGTTGCGACCAAGCACGGGCCGGTGAAGACCGACCATATCCTTTTCATCGCATCGGGCGCGTTCCACGTCGCCAAGCCTGCCGATCTGCTGCCCGAGTTGCAGGGCCGGCTGCCGATCCGCGTCGAGCTGACCGCGCTGACGCGCGACGACTTCCGCCGCATCCTGACGGAGCCGGAAGCCAACCTGATCAGGCAGTCGATCGCGCTGATGCAGACCGAGGGCGTCACGCTCGACTTTGCCGACGACGCCATCGACGCGCTGGCCGACATGGCCGTTTCGGTCAACGCCAGCGTCGAAAACATCGGTGCGCGGCGGCTGCAGACGGTGATCGAGCGGGTGCTGGAGGAAATTTCCTTCGAAGCCTCCGACAAGGCCGGGCAGACGATCACGATCGACAAGGCCTACGTGGAAGAACGCATCGGCGATCTCGCCCGCAACGCGGACCTGTCGAAGTTCATCTTGTAGGTCGGCCCGGCGCGAAGGCGACCGCAGGTGTGCTAACGTGGGGATGTCGTCCAACATGCCCGCCGCCCGATATGCCCGCCAACGGCCGCGAAAATCTCGTCAAGTCGCTCGAAATCCTGTCGGATCTCGATGAAGAGACGCGCGTGGCCCTGGCGGCGGAGATGGAAACGCTCAGCGTCGCGCGCGG